>NZ_JBEZDE010000031.1:0-85623 GCF_040648115.1 Nocardia sp. NPDC049190 | reverse complement strand
TGCGCAGCGCATCGGACACCAATTCGGTACGCAGATGATCGGCCATCGCACAGCCCACAACTTTCTTCGAGAAGCAGTCGAGGACAGTGGCCAAAAACAGCCATCCTTCCCAGGTGCGAATGTAGGTGATGTCGCCGACGAGTTTCGCCGCCGGCGCGGTGGCGGTGAAGTCACGCCGCACCAGATCCGGCAGGTCGGCCGCGTCGCCGGCGAGGGTGGTGACCGGTCGGAACGGCCGCGGCTGGCAGGCGATCAGGCCCAGCTCACGCACGATGGTACGGATGGTTTCCGGGTCCGCCATCGTGCCCCACCGCGCCAGCTGCGCGTGGATGCGCCGATAACCGTAGGTGTCGTCGGAACGGTCGAAACAGAATCGGATTTCCGCGGCGAGGATGTCGCGCCGCTGCGCGGTGGCCGAGGGCTCACGGTTGAGCCATGCGTAATAGCCCGATCGTGATACTTTCGCCCACCGGCACATTGACACAACGGAATGATGGCCTTCTTCGGAGGCGATGAACGTGTATTTCAGTGTCACCGGTGCTTCTTCGCGAAGAAGGCTACCGATTTTCCCAGGAACCGGTTCTCCTCTTCCAGTTCGCGTACTCGCCGCTCCAGTTCCTTCAACCGAGCACGCTCGGAGATCGACAACTCCGGACCGGTCACATGCGTATCCCGGAAATTCTTCACCCAAGTCCGGATAGTCTGACCACTAACCCCGCAATCGCGTGCAACATCAGCGACTGCACACGACTTCTCCACCACTTCCCGCGCAGCCGTCTCCCGGAACTCCGGGCTGAAGCCACGCGACTTCTTCTGTGCCACAAACAACTCCATTCAGCTCCCCAAATCCTACTTTGGGTTACTGTCCGAGAATCTTCGGGCACCTCAACCCTTCAGTGATCACTACCGACGCGTCATGCTTGACAAGATCTGTTGCGGCGCAGATCAGAAGGTCTCGCTGTGACCGAAAATGGCACGGTCGAATACTGCACATCCGCCGCTCAACTTCAGACATCCATACGGTAATCGCTTTAACTTGCCGTGACGGTGTCGAGCAGCAGGGACACTCCACCTGCTCGTTCGGGGTGGCTGCGTCGATCCGGACGGTGGAACCGATTGCACGAACGGTGCTGATCATCATGCCGTCCAGATGCGGGAACAAGATCGTCAACACATCAAGACCAGTGCACCGTACATCTTGCCAACCAGCAAGTAGCCCACAGCATCCCGGCCTGGGTCAATCACGAAATGCGAGCCAGAACCAAGGTTCAACCGACGTTGACACACTTGCTGTACCGCTTCACTCGACACTCTGATCGCGGATCATCCCCGGGTGCGCGGGGAGCGCTACCAACTGGCTCTTGTTCATGTCTCATCTCTGGGATCATCCCCGCGTGCGCGGGGAGCGCGTAGTCGGACTTGAAGACTGCCTTGACGATGCGGGATCATCCCCGCGTGCGCGGGGAGCGCACTTGTTGACCCGGAGCTTTCCAGGCTGAATTACCGAACTTCGTTCGGTTTGCCTCGCTATCGCCCGACTCCGATGCCGTCACATCATCACCTGTTGTCCCATCTGTCCCGACCACGCATGGCGGAGGATCTCGACGGCGTACCTGCTCGAACTCCCGCCAACACTGCCACGGTATGCCGTGAATGCCGCGACACCTCGTCATGTACAGACGCCAATAGGTCGGCTGCCAACGCTGGCGCACCGAACAGCCAGGCAGCCGTAAAGCAACACGCAGACGAAGAATGTCGGATCGATGAGATTGGCGGCGGCGTGCGTGATTCGCATCATCGAGATCGGCGACAACGGGAACTTGACCAAAGCGATCGTGCAGGCCGGACCGACACCGCAAGAAACTACTCGTAGCCAGCCGATCTACCCACTGCCCGGGTAAACGGACCGGCGGCGCGGAAAACAGCGACACACCTATGTTCGGTGGATTCAAGATCCGGCACCACCCCGTTCTCGCCACTCCTACAGCTCCGACCAATCCTGCACGGTCGTCGAATCGAGCCGATTCGGACCGATCGAGGCGTCGCTCTGATGTGCCGCAGATCCTGGTCGTGGAGAAATCCGAGTATGGGCTGCGAGGGTCGCGGGTCCGCACGGTCGTCTCCATAGGTCTTTATCGGTAGGTCGTCGGTAGGTCACCATTGTGCAACGCGATCCGCCCGCAAATGCTGGTGGCCGCGTCGGGGAAGTGGGGTCTGGGTGCGGCGGGGACATCCAGACCCCTCCCCGGCGTCGAGGGTGGCGCTTGAGACATCGGTCGTTATTGATTCATCAGCGCTTCTGCGCTGCGCGCAGGTGCGGCGTCACCCACCAACGGTGCGGGAAATCCCGGGTTGTTGGCGAATACTGAAAGCGAACGTCGCTATTCGGACGCGAACGGCGCAATTATTGCTGCAAAACACAAGGCCATCCAATTCTGACTCCGACTGCACGATATCTCGATTCGAACAAGGAAATGTTAATGACAATTCTGCAATTTTATGCACCACAATTGCATGCTGCCGCGCGGTGTAGGGTCGACTACCCAGCCGGCGAAGGGATTGCTCTGGAACATTCTGTCCTCCACTCGATCCGTGGCGATCGGTAATCGAGGACAAAGCATGGACTTAAATGTAACACTCTCCAGTCGCAGAGATCTTGCCGGACAGATTTATCAACAAATCAAAGCCGCCGCGCTCGATGGACGATTGGCGGCTGACCAGCCGCTGCCGTCGTCGCGCGAATTGGCGAGGCGGTTGGCAGTCTCCCGCAACACTGTGACGGGAGTCTACGATCGGCTGGTTGCCGATGGACTGGTTGAAGCTCGTAGGGGCGCAGGGACGTTCGTCCGCGCTCGCGCTGCGGTGCGGGATCGCCCCGTTCGGCACGAGACTGTGCCCGCGGTTAGACCGTTACCAGTGTGGACGAGTATCCCTGTCCCCCGCGTCGGATCCTTCAGCTACGTACCTCGCTACGACCTGCGTCCGGGCATCCCCGACATGAGCCTGTTCCCGTACACGACGTGGCGACGACTCACAACGCAGTCGCTGCGAGCGTCGTCGATGGGCACGGGCATGCTGAGCGACCCGGCTGGTCCTCCTACGCTGCGGGCCGCCCTCTCTCGCTACATCGATGTCTCGCGGGATGTGCACGCGTCGGCCGAACACATCGTCGTCACTCAGGGCATCCAACAGGCGCTCGATCTGGTCGGCCGAGTATTGCTGCGGCCGGGTGACTGTGTTGCCGTTGAGGATCCCGGTTACCCGAAGGTGCGGGACCTGTTCAGAGCTATCGGCGCCGAGGTCGTGGGTGTCCCGGTGGACTCCGAGGGATTGCGGGTAGACCGGCTGCCCGACGACGCTCGAATCGTCTATGTCACACCCTCGCACCAATTTCCGCTTGGTATTCCGATGTCGTTGGCGCGCCGGGTCGAGTTGCTGGAGTGGGCGCGCAATCGCGACGCCGTCGTCATCGAGGATGATTACGACACTGATTTCCGATACAGCGGTGGTGTATTGAAACCGCTGCACAGCCTCGACCCTGCGGGCCGGGTCGTCTACATCGGAACCTTTTCCACGACCTTGCTGCCGGTGCTACGACTGGGTTTCATGGCAGCACCCGGATCGCTATCGACCGCCTTACGGACCGCGAAATTCATTGTCGACCGGCACTCACCAGAGCCAGGCCAGGCTGCACTCGCCGGTTTCATAGAGGAAGGGTTGCTGGCCAAACACATTCGACGGATGCGCAGCGAGTACCGGGCCAGACACGACCGGATAGTCACACTGCTCGAGTCGGATTTCGTCGACACGATGGCGATCATTCCGTCTGCGGTGGGTCTGCACGTGGCGGCGTGGACCGCGCCCAACATCGACGCGAGCGCCGTGGCCATCCGCGCCCGGCAACTAGGTATCCATGTCCTCCCGCTCTCCCAATTCCGAATGAGCGATGGTCCGGACGGCCTCATCTTGGGATACGGAGCGCTACCGCTGTCCGATGTCGACAAGGCCCTCACTCTGCTACAGACGGCAATCGAGAGTGCTGGCCATCGCGGCGCCACGGCAGTTCACCACCCAGCGTAGGTCTGTCAGTTCACCGCGGTCGAGACTTACACAGCCTCGGCACGCCGGAGACGATATCAATGCCCGATTGGGAAAATATCCACCGCGTCCACATACGTTTCGCTCGAAGAGAGCACAATTGGCTGCTTGTGATCGCTCCAGGAGTCGGTGGGGTTTCGGCCCGAAGCTGTCCTTTCCGCGTCTTCTCCTGTCCGCGAGCGCAGCGTACGCGCCTGGCACTGCCGCCGGATTCATCCAAGTAGGAATGTTTTGAGTGGCTCTAATTTCTATTTCATCTTTTGACGTGACATCGGCCCAGCCGCTCAGCCCGCGCCTGCCGCAGAAGTGAGCCCGATTGAGAAACAACTGGGGCGAGGTCACGTCTTGAGTCCTCGAAAGTCTGAATCGCCACGGGTTTGGGGCCGCTTCACGTCTTGAGGAAGATGGTTCTCATCGTGTCGAAGCGTTACCCGCCCGAGGTTCGTGAGAAGGCTTTGCGTCTGGCTCTCGATCATCTCGATGAGTACCCCTCCGCGTATGCCGCGGCTCGTGCGATCGGTCCTATAGTCGATGTGCATCCGGAAAGTTTGCGGGTGTGGATCGTGAAGGCCCTGGCCGATCCGGCCGCCAGGCCGGGGACGGCGAAGGTTTCTAATGCCGAGCAGGAGGAGCTCCTGCGGTTGCGCCGTGAGAATCGAGAACTGAAGCAGGCCAACGAGATTCTGAAGTTGGCATCCCTAGATTCAGGCTGTCAACGCAACACACTCGGCTGGGGTTCGATAGCCGAGACACTTGCGCGGCCGCGTGCCGATCGCCGACCTGTCGGCTCCGATGATGAGATCGCCTTCCCAGTGCCCCGGGACCCCGCGATCTGCGACCTCGGCGGGGCGTTCACTGATCAGCGTCTCGTCGGTGACATGCCCCGCAGCGCGTTGGCGGGCCCGCGCCCGCGGGACGCGCAGTGCGCGACCAGTACGCAGGCAGGTGACCAGTTCCCGCTTCAACGCTCCACGACTTTGCACGTAGAGCGCCTGATAGATCGCTTCATGACTGACGCGCATGGTCTCATCATCGGGGAAATCCAGCTTCAGACGATTCGAAATCTGCTCCGGACTCCAGGCAATCGTCCAGCGCCGATCCTGGCGACGAGGCCTATTGCGGCCCTTCCACTGAGCTGTCACCGGCCCCATCGCCAGCGCCCCCCGAGCTACGAACCTGGCCGGCAAGCCGCTGTTGCACATACTCACGCAGTCGTTCATTCGCGACCAGCTTCGCTGGCTTGGGGCGTCGGGCCAGCAGTTCTGCCTTCCACTGCGCCACCGACGCCCGGTACTCGAGCTTCCCGCCCACGAGTTGCCGCATTTCGACGCAGCTCCCGAGAGATCGTCGACGGTGACCGCCCCACCCGTCGGGCGATCTCGCGCACACCACAGCCCTGCACCTTCAGCAGTGCGATCTCTTCCCACTCCGCGAACGACAGATAGCGCCCCGACACCATCAGACAGATCTGCGGCATACCGCCACCCTCCCGGAACCACCGACTGCCAGCCGCCTGCGACGCTCCGACAGCGATCGCGGCATCCTCACTGGCGCTCCCTTTGGCGATCTCACGCCAGAACCCGCGCTCGACCTCCCGCCGAAGCGACGGCGCCCCAGGCGATTTCATCGGCGACCTGCCCGTCAACGCCGCCATCCACCCCGCTGGCCTCCCCATCAACACCTCCACGTTCGAAGTGTTGCAACAACCAATGGAATCCGCCCAATACACATCGATATCATTCACTGAATCAACTGCACTGCAAGGACTCTCGGCCTCGATCGGGAGTGTCGGTGATGCCTACGACAATGTTCTGGCTGAGTCGATCATCGGCTTGTTCAAGACCGAAGTCGTCAACCGGCAAGGCCCATTCAAGACACTCGCCGAAGTCGAATACGCCCTGATGGAATGGGTCGACTGGTACAACAACGCCCGACTGCATTCCCGTCTGGAATACCTCACACCCACCGAGTACGAAGCCGCCTACTACGCTCAAAACCCAGCACGCCGACCGGCGCTGGTCTAAACCCGAAGCCGGTCCCAAACCCGTGGCGATTCACCGCGTCATCGGGAGTACTTGTGACCAGGCGATGCGAATCTACGAGCATGACCACAGACTATTGCTGGCGAACAAGGGATCTATGGGACGGCGATCCCCTCGGCGATGCCAGGTGTGCATTGCAGAGCGGAGGCGTCAATCATGCTCTCCGACGTCCGTGGCACGCTGTGCATGGGGGCGGCGCACGGCCATCGCGGAGCGCAGGGTCACTGATGACACCGGACAGTTGATCGCCAACTGCTCCACTACGATTCAGGTGCTGCCTCAGCACCTGTGACGCCGAGCCGCCTGCCGCCGCACTCACCGAAGTACTGTGCGGGGCAGGCTCCGTCAGCTCGTTGAGCCACGTATCATGTCGCCGTGGTTGAACCCCGCGTATGCGGGGCCGATCACTCGGTGATCAATGAACGGGAACTTTGCCCGGGTTGATCTCCGTGTGTGCACAGGGCCTACTTCACGCACTCCTGCGCGTTGATGACAGGCACCGGGTGATCCCCGCGTATGCGGGGCTGAATCGGACAGTTCGGCTGCCTTCCCCAACCGTCCGGATTGATCCCGGCGTGTGCGGGACCGGGCCCGTACACGCCTGCGAAATGTCCGATATTCGACGGGTGATCCCCGCGTGTGCGGGGCCGACACGGGATGCGCTGACATCCGACGGCTGATCCCCGCACCTGCGGGGCTGGTACGTGCCGGCTGGTGTGCGGTGGCCTGGTTTCATCTCGTGTGCTCTGGAACGACGAGCGGGGCGAGGGTGATGAGTCCGCAGCCGTATCCGCGGGCGGTTCCGACGCCTTGTGTGAGGCTGGTGCGGGCGAGTTCGTTTTCGGTTATGCGCAGGATTCCTTCGAAGGTGGCGGTGTGGAGGGTGACCGGTGGGGTGTTGGTTGTGTGGTTCTTCTTGAAGGTGAGATGTTTACGTTCCGTAATGACGACGGCTGCGTCGCGTTCGAGCGCGGGCTGGGTGGTGAATCCCCATCTTTCTCGAGACTTTTCCAGGAACCAGTTGAGTTGGTGTACGGCGGTTCGGTGCGGTACGCGGATGCCGCGGGGGCGGTCTCGGGCGAGTTGTTCTTGTTGTGCATGCGAGGGTTTCGTCAGTTTTTTGGTGGTGTAGGTGGGGCTGGCGCGGAGTTTGAACCGGAATACGGCGCCGTCGATGACGCGGTCGAGTAGCGGCTGATATGACTTGGTGCGGGCTTGCGGCTCGTCTGCGTTCGTCCAGCCTGCTTGTTCGATGATGTGGTCCCAAGAGGGCATCGATCGGGTGAGCACGAGGAGGGTGGCGCGGTGTGGGGTGTCGTGGTCGAGGCGCCATAGCACGCGCTCGTCGAGTGGTTGGTGGCTGATTCCGCCGAGGACGGCGGCATGGGTGGTGTGGGGGTTGCGGATGAGACGTTGTGCGCCGGTGCGCAATGGGTTGAGCCAGATGCGTGACAGATAGGTCATCGTTCAGTCCAGAAGTGTGAACCAGTCGGGCGAGGGTGCGGTGGTGGCACTGTCGATCGGGATCGGCGCGGTGACCCATCCGTGCCGCACTCGCCGGGCGGTGAATTGCCGTGATTTCGGAGCGAAAGTGACGGGGGAGTCGTATCGGATGTCGGTGCCGTGCGGGTCATCCAGGGTGATCGGGAGGGCTCGCGGGGGCAAGGTGGGTATGTCGACCGCTGGGTTGCGGACCTGGATCCGCTGCCACGGCACCACGGCGAGCACGGTGTCGAGATGGCCTGGCCAGAGGGTTCCGGTCGGGGGTGGCAGGATCAGGGGCAGGGTCGGTGGGCAGCTGCGTCGCCCGAGTGCGAGTGGATATGCGGGGTGACGTAAGGCTTGGCGCAGCCGGTCGAGAAGTCGCGGTGCTCCGCTGAGGGCGACGACGAAAACGGCGTCTTGCAGGTAGAACCGCTCGGTCACGTGGGTGAATTTCTTTCGTCCGCCGAGGGTTGCGTGTTTCTGGACGCCGCGCGCGGTGAGGGTTGCGGAGGGCAGGGGCTCACCGGTGTGGTCGCTGACGGTGTGATAGTCGCGCAGCAGTGTGCCGGGTTCGTCGGTTCGGATACCCAATCGCAGAGCGGTGAGGTCGTCGATGGGGGAATCGCGCTCGCGTCCGTCGGCGGCGGCGAGTAGTCCGACAACTCCGCTCTTGGTGGGTTGGTCGGCCGTACGGCGCTGGTTGTATCGGCTGTGCTCACCCCATGATTGCAGTGGCGCGGCAAGCCGCAACACCAAGCTGAACGGCGTGTGGCCGGTGTCGGTGGTCACGCGCGGCCTTCGGTCGGCAACTTGTCGCGCACCGCCGCGATGGTGGCCTCGACAGCTCGCGCGAACTGAAGCGGTTGCCCGAGTTCAGCTCCGAGATCCTCGATATGGCACAGGGGATAGCTGGAGTGGGTCGCGATCGGATCGTAGCCCCACATGGTTTGTGTTTCCGCGAACTCGGCCGCCAGGCGTTTAGCGGATTCGGCGGCGATGCCGTCGGTGGAACGTACCGGGCGTTCGAATGCGGTCACCATGTTGACCGGGCAGTCGCGCACCACGAGGCTGGCGAGATAAGGGCGGGTGTGGTGAGCGAAACTGGTCTGGTGCCCGGTGGGCACTGATCGGGTGAACGCGTTCACAAATCGTTCCAGTGCCGTCAGTGCGGCGTCGGTGTCGCCGTCGAGGTTGTCGATCAACTGTTGTACTCCGACAGTGGCGTATCGGTAGTAGAGCGCGGAATTGAACTCCGTCGTGTCCATCATCTCCGCACCGGTTCCCTCGGACCGGGGTTTCTCATCGTCGGTAGCGGTGAAGAAGTCGAACTCGACCTGAACAGCATGCGTCGACAGGGAGTGCGCGACTTGCACCGCGGCATCAACATTGAGCTGGGGGATTCTGGCGACCATCCGGCCGAACAGAGCGACATCGACCGGGTGACCCGAACTCAGCTGTTCTTTGACCGGAAGGTTTTTGACGGCCTTCGCGAGTTCCTCGTCGGCGAGCGCGACGAGTTCGACAGCTTGATCGGCGACCAGGGCGACGATGCCGTCGACTTGCGCTTTCCCGAAGTAGAGCAAGTACGCGGTCTCGGTGGGCCGCCTACCCGCGGTTATTTCCAAGTTCGCCAGCAGGCTGTTCGCCAGCCGCGCCGCTTGCGGCCGGTCGATACCGCTCCTTTCCGCGAGGCGCGCGGTGACTAGTGCGGCGATCCGCTTGGTTCGGGTCGATGCTTTCTCCGGAGTGTGTTGCTCGTCGGTGGTCATGGTTGTGCGGGTGGCGCGCTTCCATGCTTGCGAAGACACGCGAGCGCGCTGGACTGCGCCGTATTGGGCGTGTTTGGGGGTGCCGTTCTCGTCGCGGTTGGCGTTCGAGGGGGGCAAGCTCTGCAGGATATGTATATCGATGAAGAGTCTGGGCGAGGGCATGAACGGTCTACTTATCTTCCGGTTTCATTCGATCGAGTTCGGGTCGGAATCAGCACGTTGCGTGTCGTCGCTGTGAGTTGCGAAGTAGCGGGCCCCCCACCGTCGACGGATAAGGTCGGTCTCTCCTGGTTGCTCCCAGTCGCGGATGTCTCGGTAGAGCCGGTCATAGTCGAATCCGCCGTAGGGCAGCAGGCGGAGGCGAGTGATGAGACTGCGTAGATGGCCGGCGAGTTCGGTGCGCGAGGTCGCGGTGGCCGCGGCCGAGAAACGGCGATCCAGCCCCTCGGCACCCGCACGGTGCGTCGCGCGCAGACGTGCCATCGTGGCCGCGAACTCGATTCCCGGGATGTGGACGAGGTGAGGTTTCGACTGTTGGTGCACGGCGAAGAGGCAGAGGGTGATGTGCTCAGCCCACAACCGGTGGGTCAGCATGCCGTCGGCGTCGAGGGTCCGGTAGTAGGGGATTACAGCCGGGACCGAGCCCGGTTCGTAGCCGAGCCCGCGTCGCAGCGTTGCCAGCACAGCGCCGTTCGGTCGATTCTTTCCGCCCCATGCCCGTTTGTCGCTCCAATAGTGGTTCGCCGATAAGAGTGTGGTTGTGGATCTCATTGTGGTTCCTGATGGCCGACGACCGGGACATCGCAGAGAATGTTGCTGGTCTCGCGGTAGAACCTTGCTGCTGCCGAGTCGAGGTTTGTTCGAAAGGTTTTGCCCGACTTCGGGTTCGTCTCGATCTGCCCGAAGAAAGCTTGTGGCGGCATCGCAGCGAGCAGGGTTTCGGCGGTCTCGATGCTGAGGCGACGCGCATTCTCCCGCCACATGGCCGCCGCTTCTGCGGCGTGAGCCGGGGTTTGCTGCAGGACCGACAAGGTCTCGCTTATCAAAGGTGCCAATCGGTGCGCGAGCACTTCACCAGCGCGACAAACTGTGTGCGGCTTCGCGCGTACCGCGGTACGCACCTCCTTTTCCAGGACGATCGCAGCGCGGTGCAGCCCCTCGGCCTCCGTAGCCATATCAAACACGATCCGCCGGACGGCCGAGTCCGCGACCAGCGCTGCCACGGGCAGCGGCATCACATCGACCAAGACATCCTCTACCACCGCGGACTGGACGCCATAGAACACCGCGGCGGCGAGAACGCGCACCGGCGCACCATCGGGAAGCACATTCCGACGCCGCAGCTCAGCCAAACCGGCCAGTAGCCGCGAGGACTCGACCGCCCGGTCGGTCGCTGAGTCGGTCGCAACCAAACCCTGCAGGTCGCGCCACACTTCACGACCGGGATGATGGCGAACCGGCCGCTTCGCCACAGCGTCGCTCTTCGCGGCGCCATTCGCGGAGTTGCGCCACATAGTGTGGATCTCGATGTCGATCGGGACAGCGGCGAGCCGGTCCCCCGCGGTCACAACTACCCGCCGAACCACGACCGAACCGTCCATGCCGGTTTCGGGTACCAGACGGATTCGGCGCGCCTGCCACGTCAACAGATCCACGATTCCCACCGCCGATCGAGTCGACCATCGGCCACACAGAGGAGATGCCTCCCACGGAGGAATGTCTTCATCGCCGAGCCCTTGCTCCATCACCGGTGTGTTCAGCAACAGCGTCGCCGCTATCGACTCACCGAGCGGCGCGACCACGCCCAACTGCCCCACCGGGCCGGTGGGATTGCCGTACGATTTACCCTGCTGCGCGAAAGGGTCATCCGCCGCGCCCGACTTCAATCCCGCTGTGTCCCAGCACTGCGTGGCGAGCATCGCTCGTGCGGCCTGGGCAGGCGTCAGAGCCGGGGGATCCGCATCGGTGCGAACACCGAAGAGTGGAACACTATTTCCCGTCGGAATCGACGAAATCAACACAGCTGCCGTTCTCGTCTCACCCCTGGCTGTGCGCAACCTGGCGGCCTGCCCGAACGGCTCATCCCCGAATAGATCGAATCGTGCCCGATGATCGGCCAGATACGCCAGAATCGGGTTGGTCTCCACGTCTTGCAGCTCGGTCTCGGACAAACCGGGTATCAAATGGCCGGTCAACCAACGTTCACCCCACTCGGAATCGGTGCGTGGTACGCCGACCGATCGCCAATAGATCGGCAACAACACCTGCCGCAGCAACGCCACAGCCTCCAAAACGTCGTCGACTGCGAGGTCCAGATCATGCGCGCGGACGAAAATCTCGCTGAGCGACACCGTTCTGACCCGCCCAGCAATATGGTCGAGCACGTTTATCCAGGGCTGATCTACTAAGTCGAAACCAGCTTCGGCTTCGGCCATGACTGCCTTCCGAATATACTGGTGACATTCCGAGGCGCACCTGCACGCGGCAAGACTTCTACAAGTGCCGAGTGTTCTCGTACTGTTAGTGTGGCTGCGTAGACTCGGCACGGGAAAAGTGCCTCGATGAGTCCGAACAGGCTGCAGCTCAGCGCGCCGCCAATAAACCGATCCAACCGGCTCACGTCTAAAAACTGCATCGGAGTACAGCGTAGCAATATCGTCGGTGTCTCAATGACATCCCATCTTTCGACAATGGTGAGTATTGTTCCGGATGCGATAGTGCCAGGTGCTTATCGCGGGCGATATGGGGGAAGTCCCTACGTTGTGCACCCGACATGCGCGGTCGGTGGAAAGCGAGGGTCCGGCCGACCCGGCAGGCGGTGTCGGGGCAAGCGCACGGTGGCGTCGCTGGGGTCACGATTGTCTCGAATTCGATCAGGGTCAATCGGCCGAGTCTGGTTTGGCGTCGTCGGCGGTGGTCGCGACGCACCAGCTATCGGGGATCGCGGGCGATGGGCGATGGGCGATGGGCGATGGGCGATGGGCGATGGGCGATGGGCGATGGGCGATGGGCGATGATGAGAATCTCGGCGCACGCCCGGAGGTATCGCGCTCGTGTCGGCGAGTGCGGCGGCTCGGTCCAACCCGCACCGGAATCTGGGCTGCGGGTGCAGGTTTGCCGTAATTGGTTGTTGATCAGTTCATTTCAGGCAGTCGATGCTGGCGGTGTGTTTGGAGCCGCGGCCGTAGCCATGTTGACCGAAGGTTCATCGAAGCCACCTTTCTTGTGACCCCTGGCCGTCACTATTGAGCCGAAGGTCTCGTCGAGGGAGGACGACGATGAGCGGCTCGGATGCGGTGCGGGGCTTCCGGTATCAGTTCTTGTGCACTCTGGAGTACGCGCTGAGCAGCTGGTTGAGGCCGGAGCGGGACTTCACGGCGGTGGTCGTCGACCTCGGATCGCGGGATCGACGGCGCGTCGGCGGATGCCGAAATCGTGGATTTCGAGATCATCGAAGGTGGGCGCGGCGTGATTGCTGCGCAGGTGAAGGGTGGCGTCGCAGGTAGTCCGTTCAGTCCGGGGGATGCGGTGCGGATCCTGGTGGGGCTGTTGCGGAACGACTCCGATCGGTATCTGGTAATCACCAACAGGAAAGCGAGCGCGGGAGTTCGGGCGTTGCGTGAGCTATTGGTCCAACACGCCGTGGGCGGTGAGCCAGCGGACCGGATCCGTGACGGCATCTACCGGCTTCTCGACCGGTCGGAACGGGTTCGGCAATTGCTGTCGGCTGTCGATGACACCTGGTGGGAGCGTTTGCGTCGAGCCAGCATTGTGGTCGATACACGGGAATCCGATGAGGTCGATGAGTGTGTGCGCGAACTCGTGCGCACCGCGCGCCGCCATGCGGACCCTTCCAGTGTCGGATGGGACGCTGCCGACCTGGTGTCAAAATATTTGGTTGCCGTGACCTTGGACATCGCCACGGGGGAGCACGACCACCATCTGTCGGGTGACGATCTCGCGAGTCACCTGCGTGTGAATCCTGAGGTGGCTCGGTCCGTTCTGCGGGCTAAGGAATGGCGCTTCATATTCTGCCGGCGCCGCGCGGCACCGATGTTGCCCGGCGGTCGGTTCTGGACCAGATCGGGCAGATTCTGGCGACACCGGTGAGCGGGTCGACCGTGCCGATCTGCGTCCTGTTCGGGTTGTCCGGGATCGGCAAGAGCAGCCTTGCGGCAGCCTGGACGGACGACCGTGCCGACGCGTATGCGGAGATCTACTGGATCGATGCGTCCAGTACTGCGAGTCTGCCGAACTCGTTCGGTGTGATCGTGGGATGGCTCGCCGATTGGGGGCTGCGGGGTGCCGGAGACGATCCGCGCGAGCAGGTGTTCGCCGCCCGCGCGGTATCGGCTCGACCGTGGTTGATGGTGTTCGACAACGTCGTCGACCCGCGGGAGGCCGCAGTGGATACCTCCCCGTGGTTTGGGGCACGCTCTCGTGACCACCGTTCGGCGAGGTGCGCTGTCCGGGACCGGGATTACCGAGATCGAAGTCGTGAACATGACAAACGATGAATCGGTGCAGTTGGTGTCGCTGAGGTTGACAGGGCGCCCACTGCCGAGCGATGACCACATCGATCGGCTGGCCCATCTGGCCCGGCAGTTGGACCGATGGCACTGGCTCTAAAGCTTGCCGCAGCGTACCTGCGTAACTGTTATGAGGGGCCATCAGGAATCAGCCAGTACGAGCAGCTGATAATGAGATCGCTCGATGACGAGGAATCCGTACCTCACGCGTACCCGACAACCCTTGTGCAAGCGATCAATCTCTGCTGGCGAAGGCTTGCCGAACAACATGATGAAGCACATCAGCGAGCGGTATTTGCGTTGCAATGCGCGGCTTTCACCGAGTCACGTCAAATACCGTTGCAGATTCTCTTGGCAGCGGGGGTTGTCGACTTCGATGCCATTCTCAATTTTGACACCGCAGACGGTGTGCTTGCCTACGGCCTCTCGAATCCACCTGTCGGTGAAATATGGCGGGCGATGCGTAGCTAATCACTAGTTGCGACCGATATCCCGATAGCAATGACGGTGGGCGACCCGGAGCCGGGCCCGGCGCACCTCGGGTACACGGTAAGTATGAACGAAATCATTCAGGCCGTCATCCGAGACAACTTGACCTAAGAAGCCGTGATGCATCAGATGGTGAACAGGCTCGCAGGCGTGATGCAGCATTGGCTGTCCGCAGGCAACGACGAGAAACGATTCGGTTTCTTTCCGCAGCAGGTCAGGGCTGGCGACAGCGAGTTGATCCGACAACATTTGCTCGGGTCGATAGGCTGGGCAGAGGTTATCGCGTGAAACTTCCTTCTCATGACTTGGTAGGTCTCCTGAAGGTTCACGCGGTGACCATCCCATTTACTGTTACGACACACCCTGCATTGCAGAGGCGTTCAGTTCGTACACCATCTTGCTGGGCTCAACCCATCGGTCACACAGATCACCCCCAGAGAGGGTGAAACCGCAGGTCGGGAGGATCGAGTCAAGATGAGTGTCCGAGCACTGCTCGAACACCTTTCCTTCGGCACAGATGCTGCAATTTTGTGTCCGGAGGGGGACTTGAACCCCCACGCCCGATAAAGGGCACTAGCACCTCAAGCTAGCGCGTCTGCCATTCCGCCACCCGGACCGGTGGTGCTCAGCAAGATTATCGGATCACCCCTCGTGGACCAAATCGCGCCTGGACCTGCCAATACTTCGGTGGCTTCGCGGGTTGACGGCGCGGACGCCGTGCGACGAACGGAAGGTTTCGGGCGCACGGCTCGCGGGGGTCGATTCAGTGGAGTTCCTCGAACGTGCGCTCGAATCCGAGGGCGCCATGACCATCGGCGACCTGGCGGTCGAGGAGGGTCCGGAGCGGGGCGACGAAGTCGGAAGCGATGCCTGCGTCGTGGCTCGCGCGGTTGATCGCGTCGATCGCGGACTTGTGGAAGGCGATGGACTGGACGGGGTCGGTGTAGTCGCCGGTGTCGATGACGCGGCCCTGGTGCGGCAATGACTGCGTCATCGCCGTCACCCATGCGGCGGCCCGCTGACCGAACTCGGCAGCGGAGACGCCGACCGACCGCATCAGGGCCGCTCCATGCAGGAAACCGCCGAACATGGCGTACATGGTGGCCAGCAGGGCGAAATCATAGGTGGAGGCGAAACCCGCATCGTCACCGAAATATTCTGCGGCAGCGAGCAATTCGAGAATTCCACGGCGGGTCTCGAAGACCTGCCGTGAGCCGCTGTAGAGAATGGCGGCGCCGGGTGCGCCGATCATCGACGGGACCGCCATGATGCCGCCGTCGAGGTAGTCGATGCCGTGGGCGGCGGCCCATGCCGCGAGTTCGCGGGATTCGGCCGGGGCAGTGCTGGTCAGGTTGATCAGTTGGCGACCTGTCATCTGGTCTGCGACCGGGTCCAGGGTCGCGTGCACCGAGGCGTGGTCGAGGAGGACCGCGATGATCGGTCCACCCGGCCCGATCGCCTGCTCGACGGTCGGCGCGCTGGTGGCTCCTGCGGCGATGAGATCGGCGGCTTTGCCCGGGCTGCGGTTCCACACTGTCGTCGGCAGTCCAGCCGCGCGGAACGTCGAAGCGAGCGCTCGACCCATCGCGCCGAGTCCCAGGATGGTCACCGGGGTTGTCGATGTTTCCGTCATTACAGGTTCGACTCCTTGGCAGTCAGAGTTTTGTCGGACGTTCGAAACGTCGTGGTCAGCGCGCTGGAACCAAGGTTGCGCTGTACTCGACCATGCGACAAGTACCTACTATTTGGTGCGGTACCAACCAAGAAGTGTGTGTCGAGGTAGGGAGGGCAGACGGATGGGCGAAAAGAGAGCCGGGCCATATTTCTGTGGCATCGACGCGGCGATGGACGTGGTCGGCGGGAAATGGAAATCGCTGATCCTGTGGGAGCTGGACAGTCACGGCGTTCGACGGTTCGGGGAATTGCGCAGGGGCCTGCCCGGAGTCTCGGAGAAGATGCTGATCCAGCAGTTGCGCGAACTGGAGGAGGACGAGATCGTCAGCCGAGAGATCTATCGCGAGGTGCCGCCTCGCGTCGAGTACCGCCTTACCGATCTCGGGGTCGCGCTGAACGCCGCCCTGCAACCGTTGGGTACGTGGGGTCGCGACCGGATCGATCGGATCGGCGCGGACCGCGTGCACCAAGGCGGCTGACACACCCGTCACTTTGTGTCCGAACGATTCTCCACGAGCAGGCGATCGGGTTCGGGCCTACGAATTCCGCCGTCTTCACCGGCCGACGACTGCCCACCACGGCCGAGGACACCCGACTCGCGGCGGGCGGGGCTCGACGGCCGGGCGCACAGCGACCGGCGCGTCAGGTGGTAGGAAAGGATGCGTGTCCGCAACTGGCGATGGAATAGATCCGAACCGAAACTCTCGCGCGGTATCGGAAGTGGTGGAGTTGGTCAGCACGCTGATCCGCTTCGATACCTCCAACACCGGCGACCTGGCCACCACCAAGGGCGAATGCGAGTGCGCGCAGTGGGTGGCCGACCAACTACAGCAGGCGGGGTATATCACGGAGTACGTCGAATCCGGCGCGCAGGGACGTGGCAACGTCTTCGCGCGGCTGGCCGGCGCCGATCCCAGCCGCGGCGCTTTGATGATCCACGGGCACCTGGACGTGGTGCCGGCCGAAGCCTCGGATTGGAGCGTGCACCCGTTCTCCGGCGCCGTACGCGACGGCTATGTGTGGGGTCGCGGCGCGATCGACATGAAAGACATGGTCGGGATGATGCTGGCGGTGGCTCGCCAGTTCAAGCTCGAGGGCACGGTGCCGCCGCGTGATCTGGTGTTCGCGTTCCTCGCCGACGAGGAGAACGGCGGCAAGTGGGGGTCGCAATGGCTGGTGGACAACCGGCCCGACCTGTTCGAGGGCGTTACCGAGGCGGTGGGGGAGGTCGGCGGGTTCTCGCTGACCGTCCCGCGACCCGACGGCACCGAACGTCGGCTCTACCTGGTCGAGACGGCCGAGAAGGGCCTGGGCTGGATGCGGCTGCGCACCAAGGCCCGCGCCGGTCACGGCTCGTTCCTGCATGAGGACAACGCGGTGACCATCCTGGCCGCCGCGGTGGCGCGACTGGGCAAACACACCTTCCCCCTGGTGCTTTCGGAGTCGGTGGCCGCGTTCCTCGCGGCGGTCACCGAGGAGACCGGGCTGGAGTTCGATCCCGCCAGCCCGGATATCGAGGGTCAGCTCGCCAAACTGGGCACGATCTCCCGCATCATCGGTGCGACGCTGCGCGACACCGCGAATCCGACCATGCTGCAGGCCGGCTACAAGGCCAACGTGATCCCACAGACCGCCGAGGCCGTAGTGGACTGCCGCGTGGTCCCCGGACGGCAGGCGGCGTTCGAGCGCGAGGTGGACGAACTGATCGGCCCGGATGTCGAGCGCGAGTGGATCACCAAACTCGACTCCTATGAAACGACCTTCGACGGTGACCTGGTCGACGCGATGAACAACGCCGTGCTGGCCCATGATCCGCAGGGCCGGACCGTGCCCTACATGCTCTCCGGCGGCACGGACGCGAAAGCGTTCGCCCGCTTGGGTATTCGCTGCTTCGGTTTCGCGCCGCTGCGGCTGCCGCCGGACCTCGACTTCACCGCCCTGTTCCACGGTGTGGACGAGCGGGTTCCGGTGGAGGCGCTCGAATTCGGCACCCGCGTACTGGAACACTTCCTCCTGCACAGCTGAACCGATCCGAAAAGGGGTTCCATGACCTACAACCCGTACGACGCGCTTCCGGCGATACCGTCGTTCACTCTCACCTCCGATGATGTCACCGACGGGCAGCCGCTGAGCAACGACCAGGTCAGCGGCGTGTTCGGCGCGGGAGGCAAGGACATCTCGCCACAGCTGTCCTGGTCGGGATTCCCCGCGGAGACCAAGAGTTTCGCGGTCACAGTGTACGACCCCGATGCCCCGACCGCTTCCGGCTTCTGGCACTGGGTGGTCGCCGACATTCCGGCGAGCGTCACCTCGCTGCCCAGTGGTGCGGGCAGTGCCGCCGAGGGCGGGGCGCTTCCGGCCGGGGCGATCACGCTGCGCAATGACGGAGGTTTCCACGGCTTCGTGGGCGCCGCACCGCCACCGGGGCACGGGCCACACCGGTATTTCATCGTCGTGCACGCCGTGGACGTCGACAGCCTCGGGATCGACGAGAACGCCTCGTCTGCCTACCTCGGCTTCAATCTGTTCTCGCACGCATTGGCTCGAGCCACCCTGATCGGCACGTACGAGCAGAAATAGTCCCCGACGCGAACCTGTGGCCCTGAGCGGTTTGCCTTCGACTCAGGGCCACAGCGTTTTCCAGGAGTAAAGCCTGTCCGGCCTGCGGCGATCGGCCTCACGCACTCTGCCCGGAATGCCCGCGCACCGTCACCAGCGCGAAGAGCCCCAACGTCGCCGACACCGTCATCGCGACCGCCACCGCGAGGCTGGTGTTTCCGAGCAGGCCGACTGCCGGTGCGACCAGTGCCGCCGCGCCGAACTGCGCGAATCCGACCAGTGCGGCCGCCGTTCCGGCAGCCTCACCGTGACGTGAGAGGGCCAGCGCCGGCGCGTTCGGCATCACGAAGCCGGTCGCGCACATCAGCACGAGAACCGGTAGGGCGAAGCCGAGCACTCCTCCGGTCTCGGTCGCCGCCAGAGCGACGAAGCCGACACCGACCGCGGTGCTCACCAGAAACGAAGCGACGCTGATGCGGTGCGGGGACCACCGATCGAGCAGCACGACGTTGAGTTGCGACGCAGCGATCAGCACCACGGCGCCGGCCGCGAACGCGAAGCCGTACCACGCCGGGTCGAGCCCGAATTGATCCTGCAGCACGAACGACGAACCGGCGACGTATGCCCACAGGACCCCTCGCCCCAGTCCGCACACCAACACCAGAACGAGGAAAGGGAGATCACGACCCAAGGTCAGGTACATCCGCACTACCGACGCCATCCCTCGGCTCGTACGAGCGGAGGGCGGCAGGGTCTCCGGCATCGCATATCCGCCCAGCACCATCATCACTGTGCCGAGCCCGGCCAGAACGAGGAACACTCCCTGCCACGAGACCGCGGTCAGGAGAAGGCCCCCGACCGACGGGGCAAGGATCGGCGCCACACCCATCACGAGTATCAGCCGCGACAGGACGACGGCCGCGGCTCGACCGACGAACAGGTCACGTACGACCGCCATAGCGATCACTCCGGTCGCGGCAGCGCCGAAGCCCTGCAGTGTGCGCAGGGCACCGAGTGCCGCGATGGACGGCGCGAAGAAGCAGAACACCGAAGCCATGACGTGCAAGACGGTGCCAACGACGAGTGGTCGGCGTCGTCCGTACATGTCCGACAACGGACCGACGACGAGCTGACCGATCGCGAGTCCGACCAATGTCCCCGTCAGGGTGAGTTGAACTGCGGTTTCGGTGGTGTGGAACTCGGCGGTGATCGTCGGCAGCGCCGGGAGATACATGTCGACGGTGAACGGCCCCAGGGCGGTGAGCACTCCGAGGATCAGGACCAGTCGCAGCCTGCTTCCCCCCTCGACCGCGGCGACGACCTCGGCGTCACGGATGTTGTTGGTCAAGGAACCCGGTCACCACGGAGTAGTAGTCGAAGGGTCGTTCCTCTTGCAGGTGATGTGACGCCTTGTCCATCACGTACAGGTGGCCGTGCGTGATCATGCGAGCCAGCATCAAGGGATAGTCCGGGGTGAGGAATGCGTCGTTCATTCCCCAGGCGAACAACACCGGAGCTTCGATCATCCCGAGTTCGGCGGTGAGGTCCTGCCAGTCACCACGCGGATTGTCCGAGGACGCCGCGAGCGCCATTTCTTCGGGATCGAGGCTCTGCTGGTAACGCATGTCGAGCGTCTCTTCCGGAAGCTTGTCCCCGTCGAACCACTCGAGTCGAGTGATCAGCTGGCGCATCTTCTCCCGGGTCGGCCCCTCCCCGCCGTAGTAGACATCCCGGGCAGTACGCCCACGGTGACCGTTTTCCGGCAGGGGAGCGAGGGGACCGTAGAACACCGGCATGCTGCCGGTCACCACCAGCGTGCGAACACGGTCGGGGTATTTGGCGGCGAGATTGAGTGCGATCGTCCCACCCCAGGAGTTGCAGATGAAGTCGGCGCGCGCGATCCCGAGTTCATCGAGAAGGGCCACGATCTTCGCGGCGTGGAAGTCCCACATCGGTCCGGTGATCGTGCACTTCTCCGACCGGCCGTACTGCAGAATGTCGACGAGTATCGCGCGGCGATCGCGGGCGAACAACGGCGCCACCGGCCCGAAGTCGGACCAGGCGGTGCATCCGGGTCCACCGCCGTGCAGGAAGATCGTGGGAGCCCCCTCGCCGAGATCGTGGTAGTGGAACTTCACGCCGGCTGCGCTGGCGTACAAGCTGTTCGGTGGTTGTGCCATGGGCACACCTGACTCCATCCGGCAGACGGTGTGAAGTATCGCGGTCCGCTGGATGGTCCCGGTCTGTGGTTTCGTGCCGCAGCCCAGCCCTAGCATCGGCGCATGAGAGCAGACTTGCGGGCTGCCGAACAACGGGCATGTGCCCTGGTCGGCACCGTCGAGCACCGAGATCTCGGCCCGCTACGCGCGGTGGAGACAGTCGCGTTCGCGCGTGCGTGCGGAGAGACCGACCCGCGCCTGCTCGATCCCCAGTCGGCGAGCTTCGAAGTGCATCCTCTCTACCTGCCCAGTCAGCTCCGAGGTCCCGACGGCGGAGTCGCTGGCGACTACCGGGCCGACGGCATGTTCCGGGACGAGGTTCCCGGAACCGATGGACTCGACGTGCGCCTGATGGCGGGCGGGCAAACCATCACCTTCCACCGCCCGGTTCGGATCGATGATCCGATCACAGTGCGCCGCGTTCTCGATACCGTCGAGCGCAAGGGCAAGCCGGGGTCGGAGTTTC
The DNA here is from genome assembly GCF_040648115.1 of Nocardia sp. NPDC049190. NCBI lineage: Bacteria > Bacillati > Actinomycetota > Actinomycetes > Mycobacteriales > Nocardiaceae > Nocardia > Nocardia sp. NPDC049190. The sequence goes on along the minus strand of NZ_JBEZDE010000031.1, from coordinate 64,293 downwards.
TGCTGCTCACCGTGTCGAAAACGTATCGCGCCCGCAGAGCGGGCGACCTTGCCACCGTCATCGAGAGGTTCATCGTCCGATGACCACAGCACCGAGTCACAGCGCCGCGGTCGGCCAGCACATCGAACCTGTTGTTCTGCAGACCGATCCGGTGCTACTGCTCCGGTTCGGCGCCGCTACGCACAATTCGCATCGTATCCACTACGACCACCAGTACGCCGGGCTCGAGGGGCTGGACGCACCGGTGGTGATGGCCCAGTTGCACGGGACGTTGTTCTACCGCGCCGCGGCGGTGTTCGCCGGCGGGCCGCGCGGTGTGGTTTCCGTCGGCTGGCGCAACCGCGCGCCCGCGTATGTGGGCTGTGAACTCGTCGTGACCGGAGTCGTTCGCGAGATCGCCGACGGCCTCGTCACGCTCGATCTCGAGGAACGCTGCGGTGACGGCGCACCGTGCGCGGTAGGGGAAGCCGTGGTGATCGGCAACGCGGAACCGGTCTGCTGAGTAAACCCGATCCGTTGGCGCTCGCTCAGCATTCACCCAGGATCGCCGTAACAACATCTCGTGTCGAAAGGACTTCACATGACTGGTGTCGACGCGCCGGAAGACACCCAGGCTGTCCCGGAGCGGCCGCGCGCGGCCGGTCGCCAGGACTGGACGGCCTGGCCGAAGTACAACGCGGCGGGTAGCGGGTACCGGGGGTATTGGTACCCCGTCACCTGGTCCAGTCACATCACCAAGAACCCGAAAAGCTACACGATCTGCGGTGAGAAACTCGCCGTCATCCGAGACGCCGGCAAGGCCTACGCGCTGCACGACCGTTGCCCACACCGTGGCGTGCCGCTGTCGGAAGGCAACCAGCAATTCCCGGGAACGGTGAGCTGCCCGTACCACGGATGGACATATCGCTTGACCGACGGCAAGCTCGCCGCGGTCATCACCGACGGGCCCGACTCCAAGATCTGCGGCAAGCTCTCGGTCCAGACGTACGCGGTCGAGGAGCGGCTGGGACTGGTCTGGGTGTACATCCCGATCGCGAGCGAGCCAGCGCCACCGATCGACGAACAACTGCCGCGCGAGCTGGTCGAGAACGCCGGAATCGTCGGCGGGCGCATCCAGCCACGCGCGGGAAATTGGCGTTTCGCCTGTGAGAACGGCTTCGACGAGGGGCACGCGAAATATCTCCATCGCACTGCACTGTGGCGGCTGTTCAAGCCGATGCCGACCTGGAACATCACCCGCATCGTGCCCGAAGGCCGGTGGATCTACCGAGTGCAGGACGAGGTGTACTGGGAGGCCGATTTCCCTGGCGTCGGAACATGGACCAACAAGCGATGGTGGAAGAAGAAGCCGGACGAGACCAAGGTGTCGCAGATCGGCAACGTCGGTGCCGGACTCGAGGTCAATCCCGTCATCGCCGCGCAGAACTTCCCGGGATTCGCTTCCCTGTCCATGCCCGGCGTACTGCGCATCGCCTACCCCAACTTCATCCACTACGAGTTCTACGTGCCGGTCGACGATGACCGGCACAGGTACGTCGGGTTGATGGTGAACTTCGTGTCGGGGGTCAAAAAGCTCGGCTTCTACGCGAAGTACCTGGGCGCGATCCGCTGGCTGTTCCACGGCCAGTTCTCCGGGCAGGACGCCTGGATGGTCGAAGTCACCGACGCGCCGCCGGAGAAGCTGTATCGACCCGACGTCTCGCTCACCACGTGGCGAAATCTCGCCGAGGAAGAGTACGCCGCGAAGCTCGCCGCAGCCGCCGAATTCACACCGCAACCGGTCGCCAGGACCCGTGAGCGCCGGGCACCCGCCTCGCGCGCGGGCACGGCGGCAGCCAAGCCCGCAGAACCCGTCACGTCGAGCGAATAGAGGAATCCATGTTCAAGACCCTGATCGCTCTGTTCGCCGGTGGGGCTGTTGTCGCGGTCGCACCCCTCGCCTGGCGGTTCGTCGCTCGACACAGCAACACCCAGGTACATCAGGTCAATCCATGACGGTCGGCGAAGGGGATATGCTCGCGGGCCTGGATGCGCAGCGTCGCCGCTGGGTAGCAGCCGCCTGCGCGCAGGTGAACCGCGACCGGCTGCGCGAGCTGGTGACCGGGCTCGTCGACATCGCCAGCCCGACCGGCGATGAGGCACCACTCGCCCGACACATCACCACGACACTGCAGGCGGCGGGGATCGCCGCGCGCACGATGTATCTCGATGACCGGCAGGCCAACTCGTGGGGTCGAGTGGCGGGCGAGGGGACCGGTCCCGATCTGCTGTTGTATGCCCCGATCGATACCGTGACCAGTGGCAACGCCGAGGAAGATCTGCCGTGGGTCGGCGAATCGCTCCGCGCCGACATGGTCGCGCGGGCCGCGTCCGTCGACGATTACGTCATCGGACTCGGCGCCTCGAATCCCAAGGGACACGCGGCGTGTGTGATGGCGGCCGGAGAAGCGATCCGCGCTGCGGGAATTCCGCTCACCGGAGACCTCCTGTTGGGCTTCGGCGCCGGGGGGATGCCGACCAACGCGCGACCCGGTGTGGGCAATCCGCGTCGCAACACCGGCCAAGGTGTCGGCTGTTCCTTCCTGCTCGAACAGGGCGTGTGGGCAGACTTCGCGCTCATCGCGAAACCGGGATGGACCGTGTCCTGGGAAGAAGTCGGACTTGCCTGGTTCGAGATCACGGTGCACGGCAGCCACACCTACGTGGGTTCCCGCCATCGACTGCCGTACCAGAATCCGGTCGCGCTGGCCGGGTCGGTGGCGACACGGCTGGAAGAGTGGTTCCCGCAGTATTCGCTGGCACACCGCGACGGCCTGGTTCTGCCGCAAGGCATGGTCGCCAACATTCGGGGTGGATGGGAGCGCACCGCGTCCTTCACTCCGGAGAACGTCCGCATGATGGTCGATCTTCGGCTCAGCCCACGCACCACTCCTGCTGTGGCCAAACGCGAACTCGTCGCGGCGGTACGGCAGATCGCCGCCGACCTCGGTGGCATCCGGGTCGACGTGGAACAGGTCCTGGCGATTCCCGGCGAGGGCTCTGATCCGCAGATGTGGCTGTGCCGCAAGGCGATCGAAGCGTGGGAAGCGGTCGAAGCCACGCCGCATCAGGAATTCTACGACGCCAGCGGCGCCACCGACGCGAACATTCTGCGCGGACGTGGGATCCCCACAGTGCGGGTAGGTATGCCGAAGGTCGCGGACGCACCGTTCGAAGTGGACTTCGCCATGGGCATGAACACGGTGGACCTCCGGGAGGCGGAGAAACTCACCAGGTATCTCATCCGTGTCGCCCTCGACACGGTCACACGCACACTCGAGGAAGTAGGGAGCTACTGATGGCGACAATCGTGTTGGGTGTCGGCGCCTCGCACAGCACCCTGATGAACACCCACTGGGAGGAGACCACGCACAAGGCGGAGGCCGGTCGTTTCCGGGACGCGCTGTACGCCACGCGGGACCGGATCGCGGCCGCGGCGCCGGACGTCGTGTTGATCATCGGATCCAATCACTTCCGTGGGTTCTGGCTCGATCTCATTCCCGCCTTCACACTGGGTGTGGGCGACGTGAATTCCAGTGGCGAATCCGGAACTCCGCAGGGCCCGCAGCAGGTCGATGTCGATTTCGCCCGGCATCTGGCGAACGAGGTGATCGAGGGCGGGCGCTTCGACCTGGCGTACTCGGCACGGCTGCAGATCGATCACGGACAATCCCACGCGATCCAATACTTGCTGGACGGGCTCGACGTGCCGATCGTCCCGCTGGTCGTCAATGTCTTCGCACCACCGTTGCCGACCTTTCAGCGATGCGCCGAGCTCGCCACCGCACTGCGGGCGGCGATCGCCGGCTACCCCCAGGACAAGCGGGTCGTCGTCATCGCCTCCGGTGGCCTCTCCCATCGGCTGCCGTGGCCGGACTGGCGCGACCCGCACGGCGAGGACGAGGACTTCATGGTCCAGGCCTGGTTGGACGGCCGGGAGAACTGGTCGGACTATGACGTGCGGCGCCGACAGATCATTCGAGCCGCCGAGGCCGCCATCACTCCCGAGTTCGATGACCATGTCCTCGATCTGTTGGTAGCCGGCAAGGGTTCGGAGCTGGCCGAGTACTCCACCAACTACGTCGAGGAGGCGGCCGGGAACGGCGCGCAGGAGCTGCGCACGTGGTTGATGATGGCCGCGATCATGGACTACATCCCCGCCGAGCGCCTCGCCTATGAGGCTATTCCGGAATGGCTCACCGGAATGGGCGTTGCGGTTCTCGACCCCACCACCCCCCACTCATCGTCACGAGGGACGCAATCATGACAATCTGGAACGAATTGGCCGGACTGGACTTCACACTGCGGACGGTCGACGCGAACGGCATCCCCACCCGCGCGCTGCAAGCCGGTTCCGGGGACGAGGCGGTGGTGTTCCTGCACGGCACCAGCGGCCACCTCGAAGCGTTCGCCCGCAACATCGCCGCGCACGCGCCGCATTACCAGTGCCACGCCATCGATATGCTCGGCCACGGCTACACGGGAAAGCCGGACTACCCCTACGAGATCCCCCGCTACGTGCAGCATCTGGTCGACTACCTCGATGCCGTCGGGATCGAGCGGGCCCACCTGGTGGGCGAGTCGCTCGGTGGCTGGGTCGCCGCTCACCTCGCCAGCGAGCAGCCCGACCGGGTGCTGTCACTGCAACTACTCGCCGCCGGTGGCACCGTCGCGAACCCCACCATCATGGAACGGATCAAGACCTCCACCACCAACGCGGTGCGCAGCGACGACATCGAACTCACCAGGGCCCGCCTCCGGCTGCTGATGCACGACCCGGCTGATGCCACCGAGGAACTCGTCGAGGTCCGACACCGGATCTACCACCAGCCGGACTTCGTCGCGAACATCCACAACCTGCTGTCCCTGCAGGAGATGGAGATCCGTCAACGCAACCTGCTGCGTCCGGAGCGTCTCGCGAAAATTCAAGCACCCACCCTGGTGGTCTGGGGCCACGAGAATCCGTTCGGCGACGTGCCGGAAGCCAAGAAGATGGCCGAAGACATTCCCGGCGCCCAGTTGCAGCTCTACGCCGAGTGCGGTCACTGGCCGCAGCACGAGCAGGCAGCGTCGTACAACCCACTGAGCCTGGACTTTCTGGCGAAGGCGTCCGCGCAGGCGAAGGCATCGGCCTGAGTTGATCCAGGCCGTGCTGCTGCGGGCCGACCACGCATCGCGCGCGTGGCCGGCCCGCGGCGCATAGCAGATAGAGAGTAGGACGGCCGATGAACCGGATCGTAGTGTTGGCCACGGATGAGGACGACGGGCTCGGTGCGGCGATCCGCGCGGCCGTCGGCGGGGCCGGGCAGGTGGTGCGTCCGACCTACCGGACGGTCGATGAGCTGCGCGAATTGCTGCCGGATGCCGATATCGTGGTCGGCGATTGGAGTGGCGCACTGCCCCTGGGCGCGACCGAGGCGGCTCTCGCCGGCCGACTGAAACTGATTCAGCAACCCGGGGCCGGCGTGAACTTCATCGACCTGGCCGCGTGGGCCGCCGTGGGGGTCCCGGTAGCCAACACCCCGGGCGCCAACGCGGCGTCCGTCGCCGAATGGGCGGTGGTCGCGGCGGCAAGCCTGAGCAGGTCCATGCCCTGGGCCCACGCGGAAGTCTCCGCCGGACGCTGGCCCCAGGAGGCGATACTGGCGAGGGGCTGCCGTGACCTCGGTGAACTCCGGGTCGGGATCGTCGGCTTCGGCGCGGTCGGACGCCGGTGCGCATCGCTGTTCGGCGCGTTCGGATGCGAGGTCGCCTACACCGCGCGAACCCGCCACCAGGACGCGACAGCACGCTACCTGCCGATGGACGACTTGCTGCCGTTCGCCGAGGTACTGGTGGTAGCGGTGCCGTTGACCACGCAGACGCACGGGCTGCTCGCTGCCGCAGAGCTGTCGAGGCTGCCGGCCGGGGCGCTGGTCGTGAACGTCGCGCGCGGACACGTGGTGGACGAATCGGCACTCGTCGCGGCGCTGCGTTCGGGCGCCGTGGCCGCAGCCGCACTCGACGTGTTCGCCGGCGAACCGCTCCGCTCCGACAGCCCCCTGCGCACCCTCGACACCGTATTGCTGAGCCCGCATGTCGCCGGGGGGAGCGGTACAGCGCGACGACGTATCTATGCGATGACCGCCGAGAATGTGGCACGGGTGTGCGCAGGCGGTCGACCGCGATGGACGCTGTAGACAGAAATCCGGCGGCCGAAATGTTTCAAGGATGTTTTCCGAAACCACACCGTATGGGCGCCCCGAGTTGCGTCGAGGTAAGTTCTGGTCCATGGTCCGCACGGCGGACCGAGATGATTCTCGGGCCTGGTCACCGCGGTTAGGTTGCTTCACACAAAGCCCGCAATTGCGGCCCAGATCACAGAACGAAGGTGTCGGCACATGGCCTGGCGATCCCAACTCGGCAAAACTGCTCTCGCGTCGGCGGCAGTACTTCTCACGATGACCGTCGGTGCGTGCAGTCGCCCGGCAACGCAGAGCACCGCCGATACGGCAGGTAGCGGACCTGTCCGGATTGCGGTCGGCATCGACGCTTCCTACGCACCGTTCTTCGTCGCCGACAAGAAAGGTCTGTTCAAGGATGCGGGCCTGAATGTGCAGCTGGTGCAGTTCGGGCGCGGCGGTGAAGCGGTCGACGCCCTCGCTACCGGTCAGGTTCAGATCGCCGGAAGCTCCGACACCACCACGATTCAGCAACTCCAGCAGAACCCGTCGCTGCGCGCGATGTACGCATACGAGGCGTCGGGCCGGTACATCAAGGTCGTCCTGCGCAACGGCGTCGAGTCGGCGGCGGAGGTCAAGACGATGGGTATCGTTCCCGGGCTGAGTCAGATCTCGACCAACAAGTACCTCGAGGCAAACGGCGTTTCGCCCGATTCGGTCAAGATGGTCACGGCCACCCCGAACGATATGCCCGCGTTGCTCGGCCGCGGCGATATCGACGGCTACGTGATGTGGGAGCCGTGGCCGGCTGCCGCGCTGAGCCAGGGCACCGGACACGTCGTCGCGCGAACGGGCGATTTCGACTGGTTCTACCACCACTGGGCAATCACCACACAGCCGTGGTTGAGTGCGAACGACGCGACGGCCCGCAAGGTCGCCCAGGTTCTGGACAAGGCAACGCAACTGGTCGAATCAGACCCCAAGCTGGCCGCCACCGCGACGGAATCCGCGGTCAATGTCGCCCAGGACCAGACCGTCACCGCAGTCGACGAAATCGACTTCGCTGTCGAAAATCTCGCCCCCGGCGATATCGACGCAGCCCAATCGGTGGTCGATTTCTACAGGAAGATCGGCGTGATGACCGTGCAGCCCGACCTCAAATCGACGATGCTCGTCGACTGGTACAAGAAGAGTGCTCAATGAGTGTGACAGCGATCAAAGGTGTTCCCGTAGACATCAGAGATCTCGGGATCAGCTTCGGTGCTGCAGAGATCGTTTCGGGAATCGACCTGCACGTCCGGGAGGGAGAATTCATCTGCCTCCTCGGCCCCAGCGGGTGCGGAAAGTCGACGCTGCTTTCGTCGATGGCCGGATTCATCCAACCGACCGCGGGCGAAATATTCTGCGACGGTGAACAGGTCAAGGGAAGCAATGCGCACGCGGGCATGGTCTTCCAAAGTTCGGAAGCGCTCTTCGAATGGATGACCGTCAACCAGAATGTCTCGTATGGCCCGCGCATGCACGGTGCGAGTCGAGCTGAGCAAGCACGGATCGCGGCCGAATACCTCGCTATGGTGGGTCTGCCGCATTCGGGTGAGAAATTCCCGTCCCAGCTGTCGGGCGGTATGCGCCAGCGGGTGCAGATCGCCCGGGTCCTGGCCAATCAGCCTTCGCTCGTCTTGATGGACGAGCCGTTCGGCGCCCTGGACGCGCAAACCCGACAGGTGTTGCAGATCGAGTTGGACAAGATCTGGCGGCACACCGGCTGCACCGTCGTCTTCGTCACCCACGACATCGACGAGGCACTCACGCTCGCCGATCGAGTGGTGGTGATGTCCGCCGGACCACAGGCACGCATCAAGAGCATCTACGAGGTGCACGCCCCGCGACCGCGGGACCGCACGCATCCGGATGTGATCGATCTGTATGAACAACTGCGCGACGACATCCGCGCCGAGGTCGTGACGTCGTTGCGCAATCAGGGTATCGAAGAGGACGTGCTATGACCGCGGTCGTACAGAGGCCGGCAGTACCGGCTGGAAAAGCGAGGTCGAGACGGACCCTGAGCAAATCGGCGAGTGTCGCCGGCCAGGCGACGCGCACCGTGTTGCTGTGGGTGGCCTCGGCTGTGCTCGGTCTCGCCGTCTGGTCGTTTCTCGCGTGGTGGTACGGGCCCACGACCATCGCTTCCCCGGCCGCGGTGTGGACGGCCGCGGTCGAACTCGCGCAGCGCGGGGTGCTGTGGACCTCGATCTGGGCATCGGCGCAGCGGATCCTCATCGGCTGGAGTCTCGGTGTCGTGATCGGCGCACCGATCGGAATCCTGATGGGGCGCGTCAACATCGTGCGTCAACTGCTGGATCCCTACATCGAGTTCTTCCGTTTCATCCCGCCGATCGCCTTCGTGACGCTCGCGGTGGTGTGGTTCGGGATCGGCGAGACCTCCAAGGTCGTCCTGATCTTCTACACCTCGGTGTTCATCGTCACGGTGAGCACGATCGCCGCCACCGTCGCGATCAGTGAGAACAAATTCCAGGCCGCGACCAGTCTGGGTGCGAACAAGTTTCAGCTCATGAAGACCGTCGTGCTGCCCTCGGCGGTTCCTGGCATCGTGACCGGCGCCCGGCTGGCGATGGGTAACAGCTTCTTGACCATCGTCTCCGCCGAGATCGTCGCTGCCGATCACGGGATCGGCTCGATGATCTGGCAGGCCCGAAACTACGGCCGCATCGATTGGACGTTCGTCGGAATCATCGTTCTCGGCATCATGGGTTTCATCTTCGACCGCATCCTGCGGATCTTCTCGACGACGTTCCTCTCCCGTTACGGCGTCAAATGAGTAGGAGCACACAATGACTCAATCCCCGACGATCGCCGAACTGGCCGGCATTCCCGGAGCACCGGAGTCGGCGACTCTCGACCAGGAGCGGCATCGCCGCAAGGTGGCGGTGATCGGCGGCTATCGCATCCTGTCGCGGTTCGGGCTCGACGAGGGGATCTCCGGCCACATCACCGCGCGCGACCCGGAGCGCACCGATACCTTCTGGACAGCGCCGTTCGGACGTCACTTCTCCAAGGTGATGCCCGACGAACTGTTGCATGTGGACTCCGACGGCACGATCCTGTCCGGAGAAGGACCACTCAACCGTGCCGCGTTCGTCATCCACTCGAAGGTGCACGAGGCCCGACCCGATGTGATCGGCGCCGTCCACGCCCACGGACTGCAGGGTAAGGCGTTCTCCTCACTGCACCGGCTGCTCACGCCGATCACGCAGGACGCATGCGCGTTCTACGACGACCACTCGATCTACGAGGAATACCACGGTGTCGCGCTGGACGAGGAGGAAGGCCGACGGATCGCGCAGGCGCTCGGCGCCAACAAGGCGGTGATCCTGAGCAACCACGGACACCTGACCGTAGGCACGTCGGTGGAGAGCGCGGTGTGGTGGTACGTCTCGATGGAACGGTCGATGCAGGCCGAACTCGCCGCACGCGCGGCGGGGGAACCGGTCACACTGCACGACAAGATCGCTGCCCAGACCTATGAGGCAGTGGGCACCGAGAAGGTCGGCTGGTTCGCCTACTCGACGATCATCCAGAAGATCGCCGCGGAGGAACCGGAGATCTTCGGCGCCTGACCGGTCACACACCCGGATGCGCGCTGTCCGTTATCGCGGGCCCGTCGGCCACACCCATGGCCGACGGGCCCGTTTTCGTGTGCCACCACCAGGACGAACGCAGTCTGCTGACCGGACCGATTTCATGTATGAAGCGCCGCACGCTGATTAGCGTTCCACCAGTGAATACATCGTCCTCCTCGTCGACGGATACCGAACTCGACGTCGATATTCTGGTCATCGGAGCCGGCCCGGCAGGGCTCTACGCCGCGTACTACGCGGGCTTCCGCGGCCTTCGCGTCGCCGTGGTCGACGCACTCGCGGAGCCGGGCGGTCAGGTCAGCGCGATGTACCCGGAGAAGGCGATCCTCGACATCGCCGGCTTTCCCGCCGTCAAGGGACGCGATCTCATCGCAGGACTCCTGAAGCAGGCGGCGCCGTTCGATCCGATCTACCTGATGGGAGAACAGGCACAGAGCCTGGCCCACGACGTGTCCGGCAACGCGGTCGTGGGAACCAGCAAGGGCCGCACCATCACCGCGGGTGCGGTGATCATCACCGGCGGAATCGGCACCTTCACACCCCGTCCGTTGACGAAAGGGCTCGATTTCCTCGATCGTGGACTCAGCTATTTCGTGCCCGACCTGTCGGCACACCAGGGCAGGGATGTGGTGATCGTCGGCGGCGGCGACAGCGCCTTCGACTGGGCGATGCACCTGGAACCGATCGCCAACTCCGTCACCCTGGTGCATCGGCGCGACAAGTTCCGCGCCCACAAATCGAGCGTGACCAAGGTGTACGACAGCTCGGTGCAGGTCCTGGTCAACGCCGACGTCGCGGACGTCCGCGGCAACGGCTGGATCACCGAAGTGGACATCGCCCACAAGCTCGACAAGTCCACGACCACCCTTCCCGCACAATCGGTGATCGCGGCACTGGGTTTCACCGCGGATCTGGGTCCGATGACGGACTGGGGGATCGACATCGACTCCCGGCACATCGTCGTGAACACCCGCATGCAAACCAACGTCGCGCGCGTCTACGCGGCCGGCGACATCACCGACTATCCCGGAAAAGTGCGGCTCATCTCCGTCGGCTTCGGCGAAGCCGCCACCGCCGTCAACAACGCCGCAGCCGCGCTCGACCCCGACGCGGAGATCTTTCCCGGACATTCCACCGAACAGGAGGGCTGAACAATGGCTTTCGTGATAGGCGAGGCCTGCATCGACTACACCGATCGCTCGTGCATGGAGGAATGCCCGGTCGACTGCATCTACGAAGGCGACCGCAAGCTGTACATCAATCCGAACGAATGCATCGACTGCGGCGCCTGCGAACTGGCGTGCCCCGTCGAGGCGATCACGGTAGATCGGAAGGCCGAGCCCGAATTCAAAGAGGACAACAAACGGTTCTTCCTGGACATCTTGCCGACCCGCACCGAACCCGTGGGCAATCCCGGTGGCGCCGCGAAGATCGACGTGATCGGCGTCGACACACCGATGGTCGCGGCGTACTGATGGGCGCCGACCTCCGATTCGCCTACGCGGATACGTCATTCGGTCAACTGCACTACGCCGAGCAGGGTGACGGTCCGGTGCTGCTGCTGCTGCACCAGACTCCTCGGTCCTGGGACGAGTTCCGAGAATTGATTCCCCTGCTCGCTGTCGATCACCGGGTGATCGCCATGGACATGGTGGGTTTCGGCGCCAGCGCCACGCTGCCGGCACCGCAGACCATCGAGGTCTTCGCGCGTGGGGCGTGGGAACTGTTGGACGCACTCGGTGTCGAGTTCGCCGCCGTCCTAGGACACCACACCGGCGCAGCCGTGGCAATGGAGATGGCCGCCCAGCACAGCCACCGAATCGGTGCGGTGATGCTGTCGTCGTGCCCGTGGGCGGATGAGCGGTATCGCGCCGACCACGCCGTCGCGGTGGGTGTCGACCAGGCCGAGCAAAGCGAGGACGGGGCACACCTGCAGACCTTGTGGGACCGGCGTCGACCGTACTACCCGCAGCCGGTCGCCGGACTGCTCGACCGGTTCATCCGCGACGCGCTCGCACCCGGAGTCGATCCGGCGGAGGGCCACCGGGCGTGCGCTCGTTACCGGATGGAGGATCGGATCGGAGCGGTGCGCGCGCCGGTGCTGCTGATCGGCGCGAGCGACGACCCGTTCTCGATGCCGAACCTCCCGATCCTCCAGGCACGTCTGACGGGCGCGGCCTCGGTGCGCCGCGTCGTCATCGAGAACGGCACGGTGGCACTTGTCGAACGCGAGGCGGCAGCGGTGGCGTCAGCGGTTCGCGACTTCCTGGCAACCCTCTGGACCGCACCGCCGAATGTAAATTCCGTGGAACGAGTCCACTGACCGGACCATGTGACGTGTTTCTCGCCGTAGCGGTACCGTAGCGTCGCAACGTCAGGTGAGCGCGTCGCTTGTCGTGACAACGCTCGTTCGACCTCGACCGGCCAGGAGGCAACCCGTTGACCACAGCCGCACGACGATCCACGGAACTCGGATCGGTAGTACCCATCAAGTCGGCCGTTCAGCAAACCAGCGGGGACATGTCCTCCGTGCTCGGCAAGGCGCGCCTGATCCTCGATGCGTTCGACAGTCAGCACAACGACCTGTCGTTGACCGAACTCGCCCGCCGCAGTGGCGTCGCGAAGGCGACGGTGCATCGGCTGGCCGGAGAGTTGGTGGAGTGGGGCCTACTCGAACGGGCGGGAACGAAGTATCGGCTCGGGCTGCGGCTGTTCGAGCTGGGTCAACTGGTACCCCGACAGCGCATCCTGCGTGACGCGGCACTGCCCTACATGGAGGATCTGCTGCTGGCCACGCAGGAGACAGTGCATTTCGCGGTTCGCGACGGTATCGACGTGCTCTACATCGAGAAGATCGTCGGGCATCGCGGACTCAATCAGCAGTCCCGCGTGGCCGGCAGATTACCGCTCTACTGCACGGCCACCGGAAAGATGATTCTGGCATTTTCTCCCCAGTCGGTGTTCGACGAAGTCGTCGAACAGGGACTCACCGCGCTTACCAACCGCACCACGATGTCGGTCGGCGTGCTGCGACAGCAACTCGAGCGGATGCGTAAGGATCAACTGGCTGTCGAGGTCGAGGAGACCCGGCTCGGCTACATGAGCGTCGCCGTCCCGGTGTTCAGTGGCCCTCGGACGCTGGCCGGCGCGCTGTCGGTCACCGCGCCGACCGCCCGGCTCAATGTCAGTCGGATCACCGGCGCCCTCCGGACCGCCGGCGTCGGGATCACCCGGACATTGCATGCGATGAGATGCACCCACTCGACGGGCGACGGCGCAGGCCGCGACCGCGCGTGCAGTCCCGCGATGTGTTCGTTCAACGGCTGCGGAAAATAATCCCGGATTCGTTCATCGCTCTCGCGTCGGCCGGAACCCCTGCCGCTGGGCATCCCAGGTGTCCGGACCGACGCCGCGCGAGCGCAGTTCCGGCTTGCGCACCTTGCCCGTCTCGGTGAGCGGTAGCGCCGCAACAACGTCGACGTAGCGGGGAAGCGCGAAGTAGGCCAGGTTGTGCTCGCCGAAGCGCAACAGATCGGCGGGGTCGAGGGTGCCGCCGTCGCGCGGCACGACCGCCGCCATGATCTCGTCCTCGGCCAGCGTGGACGGCACCGCGAACACCGCCACCTGCGCGACGCCGGGATGTCGCGCCAGTACCGACTCCACCTCGGTCGCCGAGATGTTCTCGCCGCGGCGGCGGATCACGTCCTTGATGCGATCCACGAATCGGAACCAGCCGTCGGATCCACGGACAACCCGGTCGCCGGTAAGGAGCCAGGTACCCGCCGCTGGGGTCGGATCACCCAAGTATCCCTGAGCGAACCCGCCGCGACGCAGACTACGGACCACCAACTCGCCCGGGGTGCCGTCGGGGACGGCCGCGCCTTCGTCGACAACGGCGGCTTCGTAACCGTCCATCACCGTGCCGATGAAACCGTCCCGGCGGCAGCCCGGCATCGACCCCAGGACCAGGTTGGTCTCGGTGCTGCCGAATCCATCGACGAGTTCGATGCCGAAACGGATCCGGAACGGCTCGTACAGGTGCGCCGGCGTCGCGGGCGACAGCGACCGGGTGACGCGGTGGGCACGATCGATCGCAGACGGCGGCCGGTTCATCAGCATGGCCACCATCGCGCCCAGCAGGTAGATCACGGTCGCACCGGACTCCGCCACGTCGGCCCAGTAGCGGCTTGCCGAGAATCGTTCCCCGAGGACGAAGGTGCTGCGACACACCAGGGCCTGGAACAGGGCGCCGAGGGCGTTGGTGTGGAACAGGGGAAGGCAAGTGTACAAAACATCGCCGGTTCCGAGGCCGAGTGACCGTCCGACCCCGTCACCCCACCAAAGGAACTGGGCGTGCGGGCAGCGCACGCCTTTCGGCATCCCGGTGGTGCCCGAAGTGAACAGCACCGCGGCGATATCGAGAGCGTCAGCCGGCGTCGGATCACGAAGTGGACCGAGGTCGGCGCTGTCGACGCACGGCGCGGACGCGGAACCGACGATCCAGCATTCACCCGTGAATCCGCTCGACTCAACGTCTTCGACGTACCGCGGCTCGACGAGTAACCACCGTGCGCCGGACTCGACGAGTACATGCGCCAAACCATCGCCCCGCAACGCGACGTTGAGCGGAACCGCCGTGGCGCCCAACCAGCTGCAACCGAGAACGAGATCGACGAGTTCGAGGCGATTGCCCGTCAGTGCGGCAACCCGGTCACCGGCCCGAACACCATGCGCGTGCAGGGCGTCCGCCATGGACGACGCCCGGTGTGCCAGTGCGCGATAGCTCACCGCGACGGCGCCGGCGCGCACGGCGATCCGATCGCCACACTCCTCGGCCCTGGCGATGAGCAGCGCCGGAATGGTCATCGCCGCCGGCAGCCGCGACCACATGTTCGGTGCAGGCATCAGCTCAGGGTACGACTACGGCGCGCCCGGCCACCTTGCCCTCCCGCATCAACTGCAGGGCCTCGGCGATCTGATCGAGCGGGAATGCCTGCACCGCGAGCGACACCTCACCCGCCACCAGCTTGCCGATCAGTTCAGGGGCGAGCTCGGCCTGTCGGGCTGTCCTGCGCATCATGTTGACCGGCAGGATCTGAACGTCACTGAGCAGCCAGTTGGGCAGATCGAGTGTCAGCTCGGTGCCCAGCGTGTACCCGATCAGCGCGGCCCGTCCGCCCGGTTCGACCCGCTCGAGCAGCGGTGGAAGAGAGTCGCCACCGAGCGTATCGATGAGCACGTCGGCCACGGAACCGTCACCGAGCTCCTTCGCCAGTTCCGCGCCGCGACCCACGACCGGCCGGACACCGGCGGGAAGCAACGACACCTGATCCGGCCGGGGAACGATCCCGATCACCTCTCCGGCACCGGCGAGCTGCGCGAACTGAGCGGCCATCGAGCCGACCGCGCCCGAGGCGCCGGAAATCACGACCCGTTCACCGGGACGGACCTCGGCGACATCGTTCACGGCCACATACCCGGTGGTGCTCGGCAAAAAGAACGTCGCGGCCACCTCCGGCGCGAGAGCGGAATCGAACGGCGTGAACGCTTTATCAGCCGCCACCAGGTACTCCGCCCAGCATCCGTTCTTGAACAGACCGATGCCGCCGCCGCGTACCAGCACCCTGGTTCCCGGCGCGAACGTCTCCGATTCGACCACTGTCGCAGCGCCGTCGGTGCCGCCGATGTGCGGCAGCGAAGGCTTGACGTTGAACTTCCCGCTCGCGACGGTCATATCGAGGTGGCCGAGTGCTGCCGCGTCGATCCGGACCAGCGTCTGCCCTGCCGCACGGGTGGGAATGTCGACCTCGTCGATGACGGGGCTCTGACCGAAACTGTGTAACCGCGCGGCGCGCATGGATCTCCTTCGGGTGAGGGTGCGAGTGGTTCAGGACAGATGGTTCACGACAGAACCGAATCCGCACGAAGACGTGCGATCTTGTCCTGCGGGTACCGCAGTATGTCGCCGAGAACCGAGTCGGTATCGGCGCCCAGAAGCGGTGCGGCGCTGCGTACTGCACCGGACGCTCGATCGAGCCGGACAGGGACACCCTCGTGCAGGAACGCGCCCGCGCGCGGGTGTGTTCGCCGCACGAAGAAACCGCGGGCGCGCAGATGAGCGTCGGCCTCGATCAGGTCTCTGCCGTCCTGCACGGTGCCCGCGGGCACGCCCGCCCGCTGCAGCAACTCGGTGACCGCGTCGGCGGGCAGGGTCCTGGTCCACGCCGTGACCGCCGCCGCGATCTCCGGATTGCGAGCCCTGCGTTGCCCAGCCGTGCGATAGCCTTCGGCCGCTGCCCACTCCGGGCGATCGATCAGCGCACACAAGGCCCGCCAATCGGCCTCGTCCCGCACGGCGATCGCCACCCAGCGGTCCGGGCCCAGACAGCGGAACACGCCGTGCGGCGCGAACCCGGGATGGGCGTTCCCGGTCGGCTCCGGCAGTCGACCCGTGCCGGTGGACTGAATGACGCTGGTCCCCATGTGCGCGGCCATCGCCTCGAGTTGGGACAGGTCGACGTGCTGGCCTCGGCCGGTGCGATCCCGGTGTTCGAGCGCCGCCACAGTAGCGGTCGCCGCCTGCAGACCGGCCACGATATCGCCGTGACCGTAGATGACGCCGACAACTTCGTCGGCGCTCCATCCCGTCAACGCCGTCAGCCCCGTGCTGGCCGACACGATGTCCGCGTACGACACCCAACTACTACGCGGACCGGTATGGCCCATGCCGGACATCGAGACATAGACGATGTCGGGACGCAGTGCACGCAGCCGCTCATAGCCGAGTCCCATCTTCTCCATCACCGACGAGCTGAAATTCTCGATCACGACGTCGCTCTCGGAAATCAGGTCGGCGAGCACCTCGAGCCCCTCGGCCGAACGGGTGTTGAGGGTGATACTGCGCTTGTTGCGGTTGACGTCGTTGAAGTAGCCGCTGGTGTCGGGATCGTTGTGCGGCCCGCGCGACAGGTGCATGGCGGGGGCGAACCGGGTCGGGTCCGGCCGACCCGACGATTCGACCTTGATGACTTCGGCACCGTGGTCGGCGAGGATTCGGGTGCAGTACGGACCGGCGAGAACCCAGGTCAGATCGAGTACTCGGATCCCGTCGAGACTGCGTCTGCCCGGCCCCGCCTCGGCGGTGGATACCGCTGTGCGGGTGCGGGATTCGGTTGTCAGCGACTGGTCGGCGCCGAGTCCTGAGACCGTGAGCTCACGAACCCGCCGCCCCTCGGGGAAGGCGAATCCGAATCCGAGATCACGGGTCACCTCGTCCCCGGAGACCACATCGAGGAAGAAGTCCCGATCATTCAACTGGGGGTTGATCAGCAGTTCGGCGGGTCCGTCCACCGCCGCCCACGGAAGTTTGCGTTCCTGCGCGCGAACAGCGAACTCTTCCTTCGGCCATTTCGACAGGAAGCGCTGCAGAACCTCGAACAGGTGCGCCTGGTGCGTCTTGCGTTCGACGGGATCACTCCAGCGTGGGTCATCCAAGTCGTCCTGGACGCCTTCTTCGATCAGCCACTGCAACGTCGCGTCCCACATTCGGGGACTGCCGCCGAGTCCGCCCCCGAGAAACCCGTCGGCGGCGCGGAACAACCCGTGTGGGACCAGTGGGTGCACTCGGCCCGGCCGACCCGGAACACGGTCTTCGTGTACGTATGCCAGTGTTCCCGCCTCCAGGCTCGCCGCGACACACTCCTGGGCCGAGATATCGACCACCGGTGCGCGGCCGAACCGCCTGGCCCGCAAACCCAACAGCGCACCGATCGCCGCATTGACCCCGGCGAGTTGCTCGGCCTGCCCTTCGGGCAGGCTCAACGGGGCACCATCCGGCTCGCCGACCTGCGCCATCATCCCGCCCAGCGCAGCCACCGTGAGGTTCGTCGCCGCCCACCCGCTTCGTGGGCCGCTCACACCGAAGGGTGTGACCCGGACATGGACGAGCGAATCATGCTGGGATACGGACGGTTCCGCACCGACGTCGCTGCCGTCGAGAAGGATGTCCGCCCCCGCGACCAAGTCGTCGAATACACCTCGGTCGGTGTCGGTGGACAGGTCGAGCACGACCGAGCGCTTACCCGCATGCCAGTGGGCGAAGGCGTACCCGTCGAGTTCGCGGCGCGTCGGGTCGCCCTCCGGGGGTTCGACGAGGATGACCTCGTACCCGAGACCGACAAGAATTCGACCGGCGAATCGGGCGAACGGGCTCGACAGCTCCACGACACGAATAGTGGATTCGACCACGGTGGCTCCATTCCGAACTGGTGTGCGTGCCCTCCCGCCGGGAGCGTGGGACCGACACTATGACCGGGCCGAGCGGAGCGGGATGGTTGCGTTCTGCTGACCGGACCCGTACCGGCCCGGTCAGCACAGCGGGGCGGTCGGTTACTTGGCGTTCTGGTCGAACCAGCCGCTCAGCAGCACTTTCTGCGGGTCGACGTCACCGTTGAGTTTGCCTTGGCCACGGAAGAAATCGACCAACTGTCGCGCCTGCTCGAGATCATCGGGCGTGAAATCCCGTCCTCGGAAGTCGATCTGGGTGACCTGTTTGCGAGCTTCGACTGGATCCATCTGAATGGCTGCGGCCACGGCCTTCCCAGCCCGCTCCGGATCCTCGGCGACGATGTCGGCAGCCTGCGCCACCACGCGGAACACGCGGCCGGCGAGTTCCTTGTGCGCGGACAGCCAGCTGTCCGACGCGACGAGCCACTGCGAGTACTTGGCCCCGAAATCACCCGTCGTCCCGACGACGTGACTTCCCTTGCCGACCGCCTGCGAGATCCAGGGGTCGAACGAGATGAAGCCGTCGATGTCGCCGCGCGCCAGCAGCGCGGGCTGTTCGGGGGGACTCGTCGTCACCAGAGCGATCGAGGCGGGATCGAGCCCGAGACTCTTCAGGTACAGGTCGGTGAAGTACAGCCCGATGCCGGGGAAGACACCCATGGTCTTGATCGAGTTGGGCGTGACACCGTCGCGCAGAACCACTTGGAAGTACCGGTCGGACTCCTCGTACACACCCAGTGCACGGAGCTTGGGGTTACCGGCCATGACGGTCAGCGCGGTCGAGTTGGCATTCCCGGACATTTCCGATGTCCCCGCGACGACGTTCTGCGCGCCTGCCGCACCACCCTCGGTCTGGATGATTTGTACATCGAGACCTGCCTCTTTGAACAACCCTTCGCGGTCGGCCAGGAAGAACGGTGCATAGGACGGGTCGACACCCACCGAGATGCGCACCCGTTCGCCCGCGGTGGCCGCGGCGTTGTTGGTGGCGGGCCGGGAACAGGCCGTGGTAGCGGCAACTATTGCGGCGAGAACCGCCACCGCTGCCGCTGCGCGTCGCCAGAACTTCTTCTTCATCTGGATCCCTTCGAGTTTCCCAGTGCGTATATCAGCGGCCGGTGAATGTCGGCTTGCGTTTGTCGAGGAACGCCTGCAGACCCTCCGCGGCGTCAGCGGTTGCGATCAGCTCGAGCACCGCGGCGAATTCGAGGTCCAGCGCTTGATCGAGGGGCAGCGCCGCGCCCTCCTGCACAACACGTTTGAGCAGGCCGATCGTCCGGGTCGGCTGGTCCGCGAGCGTGCGCGCGGTCGATCGGATGTGCTCGTCGAACTCGGCGTCGGCGACAACCCGGTCCACCAGTCCGATGCGCAGTGCGTCCGCGGCGGTGAGCCGGGTGCCCTCGATCATCAGCAGCTTGGCCCGGTGCGCACCGAGAAGCCGGGGCAGACGTTGGCTGCCACCCGCACCCGGGAACAGACCGAGGGAGATCTCGGGAAAGCCCATGGTCGCCGACTCCGCCATCACACTCATGTCACAGGCCAGAGCCAGTTCGGCGCCGCCGCCGAGCGCATGCCCGTTCAGGGCTGCCAGCACGGGCTTCGGGGCGGTCTCGAGCAACCGCTGCACATCGACCCACGGGCGCATCGCACGCTGCGTGGCCTCGGTGAGGTCACGCATGACCGCGATATCGGCGCCTGCCACGAAGAACCGGCCGGTGCCCCGAACAACGATGCACCGCACGTCGGGGTCGTCGACGAGCGGCGGCAGCACGCTCAGGAATTCCGCGATCACAGTGGGGTCGAAGGCGTTTGCCGGCGGCCGGTCGATGGTGATCGTCGCGATCCCGTCCGACACCGTTGATCGGAGGAAAGCGGTGAGTCTCGATGGCTCGGGCATCAGGTACCTACCTCGATGTGGAAGTGACGGTTGAACAGATTCGGTGACAAGCCAGTATCGACCCACCGGGCGGTGACGACACGAACGAGGGTTCGGTGAGTAAACCAGCAGCGCACTCCTTTAAGTTCCTGCAGATTCCGCGAGCGGTCTGCTCAGTGGACCGCGGGTATTGACCAATCTCGCCGTCTCGTACATCTTGCAGCTATCACTCGCACGGCAGTGATGATGGACACAACCTGGCGGAGGCGCACATCGATGGCAAACCGATCGACGGTGGATTTCGGACAGATCGCTCTGCACAAGTGTCCGCAAATTCCGCGGCTGGTCAGCTGAGCGGACCGCGGGTATTGACCAGACACGCCGTCTCGTGCACCTTGCAGCTATCACTCGCACGGTAGTGGTGCGGGACACAACTTGGCGGAGGCGCGAATCGATGGCAAGCGTATCGACGGTGGATTTCGGGCAGATCGTTGCGGCTGCGACGCGGTTGTCGACCGCACAGCGTGACGGTGTGCCGTGTGCCCCGGTGCGAGACCTGATCGGCGCCTCGGATATCGCGGCAGCATACGCAGTGCAATCCCGCATCATCGCGGACTTCGTGGCAGGCGGCCGAACGCCGGTCGGTCGGAAAATCGGGTTGACATCGCCTGCCGTTCAAGCGCAACTGGGGGTGGACCAACCCGACTTCGGCGTCCTGTTCTCGGACATGAACTGCCCCGCGACGCAACCGGTCGATGTGCGTCGACTGCTGCAGCCCAAGGTCGAAGCCGAGGTGGCGTTCGTGTTGAGCAGCGACATCGATGTCGAGGTGGACGCGGTCACCGTGCGCAACCACGTGGAGTGCGGCGTCGCCGCCCTCGAGATCGTCGATTCGCGGGTAGCGGGATGGGACATCACCTTGGGGGACACCATCGCCGACAACGCGTCATCCGGCCTGTACGCCTTGGGGGACCGGGTTCCGGTCGGTGAGCTACCAGACCTGACCACGATCGCGATGTCGATGACCGAAAACGGCACGGTGGTGTCGGAGGGCAAGGGTGCGGACTGTCTCGGTTCGCCGTGGTCGGCCTTGGCCTGGCTGGCCAACACCTCTCGCGAGCTCGGAGCCCCCTTGCGCGCCGGTGAGGTGGTGCTCTCCGGCGCCCTCGGACCGATGGCCCCGGTCACCCCCGGCGCCGCCTACACCGCGACGATCAGCGGTCTCGGCACCGTGTCGACCCTTTTCACCGAGGGAGCGTCGGCGTGAGCACCAAAGTGGCCATCATCGGGCCCGGGAACATCGGCACGGACCTGCTGATCAAGATCAAGCGCCTCGCCGAGGGCGAACTGGAAGTTCTCGCACTCGTGGGCATTGATCCGACCTCGGACGGGTTGGCGCGTGCCGCGCGTCTGGGAGTCGACGCGATCTCGACCGGGGTACAAGGACTGATCGACCACCCTCGGTTCGACGAGATCGAGATCGTCTTCGACGCGACGTCGGCGAAAGCACACGAATTCAACGCCAGCGCATTGCGACCCTATGGAAAACGGCTGATCGACCTCACTCCAGCGGCGATCGGACCGTATGTGGTCCCCCCGGTGAACCTCACCGAACACCTCGACGCACCGAACGTCAACATGGTCACCTGCGGTGGTCAGGCGACCATCCCTATCGTCGCGGCGATCGCACAGGTCACACCGGTGTACTGGGCCGAGATCGTGGCGTCTATCGCATCCAAGTCCGCGGGACCGGGGACTCGGGCGAACATCGACGAGTTCACCGAGACCACGTCGGAAGCGATCGTGCAGGTCGGCGGCGCGGCGCGAGGTAAAGCGATCATCATCCTGAACCCGGCCGAACCGCCCCTGATCATGCGCGACACCGTCCTGGCCTTGGTGGGGGAGGACCGCAGAGACGACATCGCCGCCTCGATCACGGCGATGACGGCGAGAGTGGCCTCGTACGTTCCGGGATACCGGCTCAAGCAGCAGGTGCAATTCACCCCGATCACCGAGCCGGTGCCGACGTTGACCGATCACACCGGTCCGCTGTGGAAGGTGTCGGTTTTCCTCGAGGTCGAGGGCGCCGCACACTATCTGCCCGCGTACGCCGGCAACTTGGACATCATGACCTCGGCGGCACTCGGCGTGGCACGCGAGATCGCGGCCAAGAAGAAGGTGGCGTCGTGACCGTGACGACACGAGAAACCGTCACCGACGGGGCGGCGCTGTACATCCAGGACGTCACCCTGCGGGACGGGATGCACGCGATTCGGCACCGGATCACCCCCGAGAACGTCGCCTCGATCGCGGGCGCCCTCGACCGGGCCGGCGTCGCCGCCATCGAGGTATCACACGGCGACGGGCTCGCCGGGCACTCGCTGACCTACGGCCCCGGTTCGCACACCGACTGGGAATGGCTCGAAGCGGCTGCGTCGGCAGTACATTCGGCGAAACTCACCACGCTGCTCCTGCCCGGAATCGGCACGATTCACGAACTGAAGCGAGCGCACGACCTGGGCGTGGCTTCGGTGCGGGTGGCCACACACTGCACCGAGGCCGATGTCTCCGCCCAGCACATCGCGACCGCACGCGAACTGGGCATGGACGTGTCCGGGTTCTTGATGATGTCGCACATGGCATCGCCACAGGAACTCGCCGCACAGGCTCGATTGATGGAGTCCTACGGCGCGCACTGCGTCTATGTCACCGACTCCGGTGGCCGGCTCACCATGGACGGCGTCCGGGATCGAGTCCGCGCCTATCGCGACGTCCTCGATCCGAGCACCCAGATCGGAATCCACGCGCATCAGAATCTGTCGCTGTCGGTCGCCAATTCCGTCGTCGCGGTCGAAGAAGGTGTGATCCGCGTCGATGCTTCGCTGGCCGGACATGGCGCCGGAGCCGGCAACTGTCCGATCGAGCCCTTCGTGGCAGTCGCCGACCTGGCCGGGTGGAAGCACTCCTGCGACCTGTTCGCGTTGCAGGATGCGGCCGACGACCTGGTCCGTCCGCTGCAAGACCGGCCGGTGCAGGTGGACCGGGAGACGTTGACGCTCGGCTACGCGGGCGTGTACTCGAGTTTCCTCCGGCACGCCGAGAATGCCGCGGCAACCTATGGGCTCGACACCCGCGAGATCCTCATCGAAGTAGGACGACGAGGTCTCGTCGGCGGGCAAGAGGACATGATCACCGATGTTGCATTGGACCTGCGTAACCGTGTCGGTCACTGATCACTCCGCGGCGTACTTCCCGAGTGCTTCCCGAGCCGCCGGCAGCCACCCGGTGCGCACGATGCGGCAGGCGGCGCCACCGCCGATGCCGCACTTCCGCTGGGCCGGCTTAGTCGGCCCGGCTGTAGACCTGCCAGTGCGATCCGCACCCGGCATCCGGCGCGCTCGACGTGCCCGACCTTCATGAGAAACCCCGAGAAGAAAGAAAAATGATGAGGAAATTCGTAGCAGTGACCGCAGGTCTGGTCGCCGCGGTCGGGATCGCGTCCGGCACTGCCGGCGCGCAACCCGTCGCCGACGACAGCCCGGTCGGCTTCACGGCCAACGCCACCGAGAGCCAGTCCATCATCAAGACCGATGCCGGTTCCATGGTCATCGAGGACGACATCTTCAAGATCAAGGCTGCCAATGGCACCACGCTCGCGGGGATGCCGCTGACGTTCCGGGTCGATGACTTCGAGTTCCCGATCGCCGCGGACATCGCCGACCGCACCGCGACGTTGACGCCGCAGTTCGACATGGAGCACGCGACCTACAAGCCGGTTGCCCTGCCGTTCGAGGACAAGGCGCCGTGGAAGACCGACTTCGACCGTGAGCAGGCGGCCTGGAACCGCATGACCCAGACCATCTCGATGGGCGCCACCCTGGGCACCCTGGTCGGTGGCCTCGGCGGCGCGGCTGTCGGTTGCGTTCTCGGCGGCCTCGCCGGCGCGACCGTCGCGGCGGCGGCGATCATCGGTCTGTTCGGCGCGTTCATCCCGGCCGCTGCGATCGGCTGCCTCGGCGGCATCATCGCGGTCGGCGCCCTCGGCACCGTCGCGGGCCAGCTGCTGGTCACCGGACCGGTGGCGATCGGTGCGGCCATCCAGTACTTCGCCACGATCAACCAGCCGTCTGTCAAGCCGGCCAGCTGAGCAGTGGGGGAGAACCCAGCAGCGTTCGCTGGGGACACCCGACCCCGCTCGGCCCTCGGGCCGAGCGGGGTCTTCCCTGTGCTGGGCCGACTCGCGGTGCTGGGCCGACTCGCGCCGTCGGTCCGCTGCTGTTCGCCGTCTTCCGTGCGACGCGCGGCAAGATCGCCGCCTAACGGCCCGGTGAGCCCAGCAATCAGCCGAACCACGCGCCGGCGTCGATCGGCCGCACCGAACACCGCGTGCAACGACCGCGCCGTCGGCGCGACCGGAATCCGCTGCGCACCAACGACTTCGCACAGTCGACCCCCGCACTCGGCGAGGTACGCGGGCCGATCGCCGGGATCCGAAGCAGGTCACCGGGCAAGGTCCACGCCGGTCTGCGGGAGCGCACGCAGCAGCCCGGGACAGTTCGAGGTCGACAATGCGTCGATCGGAGGGCTCCGACCACCGAACCAGTTCCCCCACCAGCGGGCAGTACCACCTGCTCCCGTTCGATGCCCATTCACCGCGCGGGTCGACGCACCGCGAGTAGTTCCAGCAGTGGCAGCGCGTCGATTTCGGTGCTACGCAACAGTTTCGAACTCAGGCCGGACCGTTACACACCGCCGCGTCAGGATTTTTCGAACTGCAACCATTCTCGAGTCCTGCGACACCATCGCGACGGTCGCCTTCCTCGACATCAGTAGGAGATCGGTGTACGGCTCGTGGACCACGCCGATCGGGGTCATCCTGCACGCGGACTGTCGATCACCGAATCAGAACGGTAATTGCGCTCGGAGAACGGTAGATGCCACACTGGATGTGGCAATCCCATAGCACCACCAGGTAGTCGGGAGGGCTGGTGATGACAATGATTTTCCTGACACGGCAGATCCGACGGCCTCGGCGCCGCCGCCGCCCCGCCGGAGTCGAATCCGAACTTGCGCCTGAGCCGGTGGTGGACTGAGCGGTCCGGCCGATACGCCCCCACGGTCCCCCGGGTCACTCACCGTGTTGCCAGGAGGAAGCACCGGCGGGATACATCCGATCGACGCGCGGCGTCGACCATTCGTCCGCCGTGCAGATCCACTCCAACAACCGGTCGGCGATCAACAGCGTCACGCGGAAATGGGCGTGGCGAACAGGCCGTGCGAGCAGGCACAGCAGGTCAGCTGGGCTACCACCGGCTCCCCGCGAACAGTTGCGAGCGGCCACGCAACCGACCGAGCTACGACATACCCGGCTCGCGGTATCGACCACGGCGATCCGCGCCACCGCGCTCGCCGACGCACCGGCAGCCATCACAGTGCAGCACGAACCTGCTGTACGCCGGGGATGCACGACAGGAGGCATTCGCGACCCTGCCTCGATCCCGCTGAGCCGACCTCACTCCACCTGTCGCACCGGAGACGACAATGACCATTCACACCACCGAATGGACGATGACCAGCGATATCACGCCGGAATCGGCCTATCGCGCCACCGAGGACACCGACGGCTGGCGGCTGAGCTGGTTACCGAACCGATCGCTGACCCGCATCCAGGCGCAGGCCGGCATGGAACTCGACGAACTGCTCAGCGATCCGTTCGCGGTACACGACCGGATGACCCAGGCCCGCGCCGACACCTACGCCGACCAACTCGGCATTCTGCGCGAACATGCCGTGATCTTGCTGGCCAAGCGGATGGCGGCACGACTACACCAGAGTCTGCAACCGGACGGGGACACGGCGCCGCCGGGGCGCGCCGCGCGCACCCGACGATCGCGCTCCCACACCATCGAACCACCGTTCGTACACCGCTGATTCGAAGCGCCACCCGCCGGCGGCGAGTTCACGCGTGGGCGATGTAATCCGCGCCGACCGCCTCACCGATACTGTGATACCCGTTGGCGCGCAACCGATCCGCGAGACCGCGGTGGATCTTGCGCATCCAGAACGGGCCGCCGTAGATGAAGCCGGTGTAGCCCTGCAACAGGGTGGCCCCCGCCAGAATGCGTTCCCAGGCCTGGTCGACGTTCTCGATTCCGCCGACAGAAACGAGCACCAGACGGTCCCCGACGCGCCGGTACAGGCGCCGCAGCACCTCGAGCGAACGGTCGGCGACCGGCGGACCGGACAGCCCGCCCGCCCCCATGGCGCCGACCGCCGCGGGATCGGCGCGCAGCCCATCGCGACGGATCGTGGTGTTGGTGGCCACGATGCCCGCCAGACCGAGTTCCACGGCCAGATCGGCGACCGCGTCGATATCGTCGTCGGACAGATCGGGGGCGATCTTCACCAGCACCGGCACCCGCACACTGTCGAGCACCTCCCGCAGGATCGGGCGCAACGATTCCACCGCCTGCAGATCACGCAGACCGGGAGTGTTCGGAGAACTGACGTTCACGACGACGAAGTCGGCGAGCGGACCGAGCAGGGCTGCGCTGGTCGCGTAATCGGCGGCGGCCGCCGCTGGTTCGACGATCTTCGTCTTGCCGATGTTGGCGCCGATCGGCACGCCGCCGCGCCGGCGGCGCAAATGTTCGGCAGCGGCGGCAGCGCCGTGGTTGTTGAACCCCATCCGGTTGATCAGGGCGTGGTCGGCGGGCAACCGGAACAACCGCGGCGCGGGATTGCCCGGCTGCGCCTGCGCGGTGACGGTGCCGATCTCGGCGAAACCGAAGCCGAGTGGGGCCCACGCGTTGACACCGTCGGCGTTCTTGTCGAAACCGGCGGCCAAGCCGAGCGGTGCGGGAAACTCGACCCCGAACGCGGTGCCACGCAGGATAGGGTCATCGGTGGCGAGGATCTTGGTCATCGCCCAGCGCACCGGCGCGAACCCGGTGGCCATCCGCATCACGGCGAAGGCGAGGTGATGAATGCGTTCCGGCGGAACCAGGAACATCAGTCGCAGTAGCAGGGCGTACATCGGCTCACATTCCGGGCTCGGGCTGGGGTAGTGCGGATTTTCGGCGGCGCAGCAGCACCCGCCTGCTGCCGTCGGTGTAAGCCCGGACGCGGGAGAGCTCCCAGCCACCGAACTCGGCCTGGATCGTCAGCCGCATGGATGCTGTCACCCGCGTGACATCTGGTGGCAGGCGCAGCGGAACATACTCGTAATCGTCGCTGCTGGTTTCCCAACCCGCGGGCAGGGAACGTCGCTGCGCCCGAGGCGCAGCCGGATCGGGAGGTGCCGCGGAATCGTCGCCCGCGCGCGGTGTCCGAGCCATCACTGCCCTCTCTTCCGATCGTCCGCACCGATCCGTTGCAGACCGTCGCCGGTCGCGGACCCGACGAACAAGTCGCCGGTGCGCTGCTCGATGGTCACCGAGTTCGGTTGCCGAACGGTCGGGTAGCGGCCCACTTCCTCCGGTATACCCGTCGACAGATCGAAACCGACGACCTCGTTGCTCTGCGTACACGTCACCCACACGGTGTCCGACCGCTGATCGTAGGCAAGTGCGTAAGGCGAAGATCCTACCGGGAAACGCTGCCTCAGCACGAGCGGTCCGGCAGTGTAGACCAGCAGTTCACCGCCCGCAGTGTCGGTGACCACGACCCGACCGCGGGAATCGCCGATCATGTCGACGGCGCCGGCACCCGCCCGCAGAGCCAATCCGAGCCGGTGTTCGCCCAGGTCGACCTCGGCGATGGAAGTCTGGTGGCGGTCGAGCACCGTGACGTTGTCCCCGGTGACGGCGATCTCGTCGGCCGAGACGAGTCCCGAGACGGAGTCGCCGGCCACGCCGCTCGCCGACACGACCGACACCCGGCCCTCCGCGGTGCCGACCAGCAACGAGCCGTCCGCACGCACTCGCACCGATCGCACATCACCGCTGACGGCGACCTCGCCTACCGTGCCGGTGGCGGTATCGACGCGCAGCACCCGCCCCGCCGCGGTCGCCAAAATCTCACCCGGCTTCCCCTGCGCCAGCCCGGTGGCGCGATCGGGCAGCTGCACAGTACGGGCGACGGGTCGAGCGGAATTCGGGTCCCACAGAGTCACGGTGGCGCCATCCAGGGCGGCCAGCAGACCGGTGTGCGGATCGGATTCCAGCGCGGCGATCGGACCGCTCGGCAGGACTCGGCCGCGGGGCGCCACCATAACCGTGGGCGCGACCGCGGCGGTGGCCGGTTCCCGGGTCGGCACATCCTGACCACCGGTGCCAGAGGAGCATCCGGCCAGCACAACCGACACCGCCACACCGGCGAGTGCCGCGCAGACCGAGCCACGAGGGCGCATCCACCGAACTCCTTCTACCGACAAACCTTCCGCAACCAGACCATCTGACCATGATGACGCAACCGTCGGACCGACCGGGGTGGCGGCGCGAGCAGAATGTCGGTGATCGGGGCTACGGTGGAATGATCACAGTGTCCGAATCAGGGAGTTCCGGTTGAAAGCCGACCACTCGTCGGGATTTGCCATCGATGACATCACCGTCGGCCCTTACGCGCACGGCTTCGGCACAACGGCCGACGGCCGCCCCTTCGCATTCCGGACCATCCGCTCGACCCTGATGCTGGAGATCTACCGCCGCGACCTCGACAGCGACGTCCCGGCCCCCGAAGACGTCGTCGCCGTCGCCGTCGCCGGAGTCACCGACATCGACCTGGATGACGAGCGCAGTATCGTCGCGCTGGTACGGGACATGATCCCCGTTGCCGCGGTGGTGCGGACTCCCGCGGAACGAAATGTCACGACCGTCCGAGCCCTGCTGGCACGAATCAGCTCCGTCATCGATGGTATGTAGACAGTGATGACTGACAAACGACTCGCGCGGGCCTCGGCGGGCATACTTCTGGCAGCTGTCGTCGCCGCCTGCGGCAGCGGACCCGACGAGGCCGCCGTCGATATCGCGCGCTCGTCGGCGAACGCCTCGCTCGCGTCCTCGGTCGCCACCTCCGCCGCCGCGCATCGCCCACTGCCCACCGCCGCCGAGCTGGACACCCGAATCAAGAAGGCCCTGGACCCGTCGCTACCCGACAGTGAGCGCACCGACCTGATCGAGGACGGCGAGGCATTCCGCGATGCCATCCCCGACATGTACCGAGCCCTGCGGGACAACCCCAGCGCCCGCTACGGCGTGACCGACCCGGTGTTCGACAACCATGACGGCACGCTCACCGCAACCATGCGGCTGGACAAGGACGGCACCGGCACGGCCGTGCGCACCACCATCGTGCATTTCGTGCGCGTCGACAGCGAGTGGAAGATCTCGCGCACCGACCTGTGCGGCATCCTGCGCGCAGCCGACTACCGCACGCCCGCCTGCGGTTGACCCCGGGCTACTCGACTCGATGCCGAAGTCAGGATCGCTGCGGTGGGGACGATTCATCCACCGCAACCGCTTTCTCGTACTCGCTGCCTTCCTCCTGTTCGTGCTCGTCTCGGGGTGGTATGGCCGTGACCTGTCCGGACGGCTGACCCAAGAGGGGTGGTTCGACGAGAGCAGTGAATCGGTTGCCGCGGCGACGTTGGCCGACAGTACCTTCGGTCGTGACACCGACAGCGATCTCATCCTGCTCTACACCGCCCCGGACGGGAAAACCGTCGACGACCCGGCCGTTCGCGGCCCGGTGACCGACCAGCTCGCCCAGCTGTCGGCCAGCTACCCCGACCGCATCCTGAAGATCGACAGCTACTGGGACAGCCCGTTTTCCGCGCAGGCCACCGACGCCGCGCACACCCACGCGTTCGCCAGCGTCGGGTTACGGGGCTCGGGCACCGCGACCGTCGAGAACTACGCGGCAATCAAGGACCACCTCGGCGCTGGACGCGACGGCGGCGGCCCCGGCGGCACAACCGTCCAACTGGCCGGGCTGCAACCCATCGTCGAAGGCATCAACACCGGCATGCAGCGCGACATCGAACGCGCCGAAGTCATCGCCCTGCCGATCGTGGCGATCCTGCTGTACTTCGTGTTCGGCGGCGTGATCGGCGCACTGCTGCCGGTACTGATCGGCGGCATGACGATCCTCGGCACCCAAGGCGGGCTGCGGCTGTTGACCGACCACATCGACGTCAACGTCTTCGCTGGCGCTGTCATGACCCTGGTGAGTCTGGGACTGGCGATCGACTACGGCCTGTTCACCGTCACCCGATTCCGCGCCGAACTCGCGACCGGACGCACTGTCGAGCAAGCCGTGACGCGCACCATCGCCACAGCCGGACGCACGGTACTGTTCTCGGCGGCGATCGTCGCGATCAGTCTCGGCACGCTGTTCATCTTCCCGAACGGGGTGCTGCGCTCGGTGCCCTACGGCGGCATCAGCTCGGTACTGCTCGCTGCGCTGCTATCGGTGACCGCGCTACCAGCGGCCCTGAGCATCGTCGGGCACCGCATCGACACCCTGGGATGGAAACGGTTCTCCCGCACCAAAACCCCGGATCAGATCGACGCCGGATTCTTCGCACGACTCGCACTATCGGCGATGCGACGCCCGCTCGCGGTGACGATATCGTTGGTGCTCGCGCTCCTCGCGCTGAGTATCCCCTTGCGGCACAGCGAGTTCGGCGGACTCAGCGAACGCTACCTCGCCGACGACAATCCGGCGCGGGTCGCACAGGAACGATTCGACGAGCTGTTCCCGAGTTTCCGTACCGAGCCGTTGAAACTCGTGGTGGTGGGCGCCGACCCACAACAGTTGAGCGATATCCGATTCACCGCCAACCAGGTGCCCGGTCTGACCGGACGGTTCGAGCCCTCGGCGCCGACCGAGGACGGGATCAACGTGCTCGCCGCCGGACTCGCCGACAAGCGTGACGCGGACCGAGTGATCGCGGCGCTGCGCGCCATCCCCGAACCACCCGGGGTCGAGGTCATGGTCGCCGGGGTGCCCGCGCTGGAACGCGATAGCATCAACGGCCTGCTCGCAGGTCTGCCGGTGCTGCTGGCCATCCTGACCGCCGCGGCGCTGACCCTGTTGTACGCGGCGTTTCGGTCCCTCGTGCTCGCCGTGAAAGCCGTCGTCATGAGCGCGCTGAGCCTCCTGTCCACCCTCGGCATGCTGACCTGGGTGTTCGTCCAGGGGCACGGCGCCGACCTGTTGCACTTCACGCCAGGACCGTTGATGTTCGCGGTCTTGGCGCTGATCGTCACGGTCGTGTTCGGATTGTCCACCGATTACGAAGTGTTCCTGCTGTCACGGGTATCGGAAGCACGAGTCGCGGGCGCCGACGCACCCGAGGCGATCCGCTACGGCATCGCCCACACCGGCGGCGTGATCACTTCCGCGGCGGCCATCCTCATTGTGGTCACCGGCGCGTTCGGCTTCTCGGACCTGGTACTGATGAAGTACATCGCCTACGGCATGATCGCGGCACTGATACTCGACGCCACAGTCATCCGCATGCTCCTGACACCCGCGGTCCTGAAACTGATTTGGCGGTAACGGCGTTCTTTGCCGCGCTACGCGCCGACCCTTTCGTCCAGCGAGCACGAGACAGCTCACCGGTCAGCGGCGGACGGGCAGGACCAACTGGGCGCCGGTGACCGGGTGGTCGAGGACCTCGACCGGATGCTGGTACACGCGAGTGAGCAGGCCGGTGGTGAGGACCTCGCGAGGTGGGCCGTCCGCGGCGATGCGACCGGATTCGAGCACAGCGACGCGGTCGGCGTAGGCGGCGGCGATACCGAGGTCGTGGAGGACCACGACCACTGCTGCCCCCGCCGCGGCGCGGGCAGCCGCCAGACGCAGCACCGCTTCCTGATGACCGAGATCCAGCGCGGCCGTCGGCTCGTCCAGAAGCAGCGTACCGGTGTCCTGGGCGAGCACCCTGGCCAATGCCACCCGGGCACGCTCACCCCCCGACAGCGTCGGAAACGACCGCGCGGCAAGGTGTTCGACGTCTGCCGCGGCCATCGCGGCGGCGATCTGCTGCTCGTCGGACTCACGGCGCTCGGTGCGCACCCACGGTGCGCGCCCCATCGCCACCACTTCCCGTGCGGTGAACGGGAATCCCACGGTGTGGCTCTGCGGCAGCACGGCCCTCCGCCGCGCCATATCCAGCGGCGACCAGTGCCCCAACGCTCGCCCCTCCAGCTCGACCACCCCGGCGCTGGGTGTCAGCTCCCCGGCCAGCGCAGCGAGCAGCGTCGACTTACCGGCACCGTTCGGCCCCACCAGCGCGACAACCTGCCCCGCGACCACCTCGAAATCGATCCCCTCGAGCACCCGCCGAGCAGCACCGCCCCCACGCCGATCCACACTCACCCCGACCGCCCGCAACGTGACAACACCACGTTCCAGCGGCCTCGGCAACACAGGTGCCCGCCCGAACACGCTCACCGACCTCCTCTCGATCCCCGTCGATCGGCGCACCACGGCGGGGAGCTCTCGCGGTCCACACGGGTCGGCTGCCACATGACCGAGCGCATCGCGATCACGCCCACCCCCCGGAGCGGGCACGGGTTCGGCGCAACAGCCAGAAGAAGAAGGGACCGCCGATCAGGGAAGTGAGCATGCCGAGGGGCAGATCGGCGTTGTCGACCAGCGAGCGTGCCGCCACGTCAGCGGCGAGCAGGACGACGGCGCCGACGATCGCGCTCAGCGGGATCAGCACGCGGTGACCAGGGCCGACCAGCATCCGCACCAGGTGCGGGACGATAAGGCCGACGAACAGGATGATGCCGGTGAACGCGACACCCGCGGTGGCCAGGACAGCGACCACGACGATCACGTTGCGGCGCAACCGTTCCACGTCGACGCCGAGATGACGGGCGGCGGATTCACCGAGCGCCAGCAGGTCCAGTCGCGGCGCGATCAACACGGACGCGGCGACACCGACACCGGTGAGGATCGTCACCACACCGACGGATTCCCAGGTGGCGCCGTTGAGCGAACCCAACTGCCAGAACACGATCTGGTCGCGCGCCGCGGGGGAGGCGACGAACAGCAGCAACGCGATCAAACCGCCCGCGAAAGCGTTGATCGCGACCCCGGTGAGCACCAGCGTGACGACCTCCGTACGTCCATTGGACCGCGCCAGCAGATACACCAACAGCGTGGTCGCCAAGCCCGCGACGAAAGCCGCGGCGGCCACCGACCATGCCGCGACGAACGCGCCGCCGACCACGATCACCGTCCCCGCTCCGACCGCAGCCCCCGCCGACACCCCGATCACACCCGGTTCGGCGAGCGGATTCGCGAACACCCCTTGCAATAGCGCACCCGCTGTCGCGAGCGCGGCGCCGACCAGCGCCGCCAGCACCACGCGCGGAAATCGCACCTGCCACAGTGTCACCTCACCGGCCGGATGCGCGGGAATCGACCCCCACTCCCACCCGATCCGGTGCAGGACGCTGCCGGCCACCTCAGCCGGCGTTGTCGGCACCTGACCGATCGCCGCGGAAACCAGCGCCAGCAGGACCAGACCCGTAACGGCCACCACGAACACGAGCGTCACTCGCGAGCGGCCCCGCGACTTCGACACCGTGGTGGGCGAAGGCCGCGCAGATTCCCTGACCGAGGAACTCATGCCGGCTCGGTGCCGTACACGGCCTCGTTCAGCGCAGCGATCACCCGACCGGTGTTGGGTCCGAAACTCAGCAGTACCGCGTCGGCCATGTCCACCACCCGCCGGTTGCGCCCGGCCGGGGTCTGGGCGATGCCGGGCACCTTCTCCAGTCCGTCGACTCCGCCGACCGACTTCAAACCGTCCGACATCACCAACAGCACATCCGGCGCCGCGCCGATCATGGCCTCACTCGTGATCGCGGTGAACGGCTCGGTCAATCCAGCGACCGCGCCCGCGTCCCGCGCGCCGAGCGCGGCGATCAACGCGTCCGCGCCCGACCCCGGCCCCGCGAGCATCGTGATGGCCGTCGAGCGCAGGTACAGGAACGCAATGGTCAGCTGCGGATTCCGGCCAGCAACGGCGGCACTCGCCGCAGCGATCTCATCACGGGTACGCTGGGCCAGCGACTGCCCGCGGTCGGGCACGCCCAGCGCTCCCGCGACAGCCTCGATCTGTGGCACCACCCCCTGCATCGTGCGCTGCGGATCGAAGTAGACGACGGTGACACCTGCCGCACGCAACTGCTCGCGCACCGCGGGCGCCGCACTGGTGGTGTCGGTCAAGAACACCGAAGGCCGCAGCGCCAAAACGGATTCCACGTTCAACGATCCATTGCCGCCCGCCACGTTGGGCACATCCCGCACGGCGGGGAAAGCAGCGGAGGTGCTGCGCCCGACCAGCTTCGGCCCCAACCCGAGCGCGAACACGATCTGAGCCAGGGTGCCATAACGGTCCACCGCGATGATGCGATCGGCAGCGCTGACGGTGACCTCGGCGCCGTCGAACGAACGCACCGTCACCGGAAGCACCGGCGACGGCTCCGGCCCGATCGGCACCGGGTTCATGTCCGCCAGCCTCGCTGTCGAGGGCCCCTGCCCGGCGCCGGACACCCCACCCTCGCCGCCGCACGCGACCGAACCGACCAGCAGACCCACCACGAACAAGACCAAGACGACACGTGCCCCGCCGGCACGGACTCGGTCCACAAGCCCACCAACGGTCACTGCAGCGCTCATGCAGGCAAGGCTAATCTCCCTCACTCGGTCCGCGCACTGACATCGTCCAGTGCGGCCGCGATCGCACGCGGCAGTTCGAGGGTCTCGGCAGCCAAAACCCCGGTGAGCTGCCCGATGTCGCGAGCGCCGACGATCATGCTCACAACGGCGGGCCGATCCCGGATCCAGGCCAGCGCGACAGCCAACGGCGAGGTCCCCAGCCCATCCGCGGCAGTCACCAGAGCGTCCACCACCCGGGTAGCGCGGTCGTCGAGCCCGCTGCGGATCTCGGCGGCGGTCGCCTCGTCGGCGCCGCGCGAATCGGCCGGAACACCGTCCCGATACTTGCCGGTGAGGATGCCGCCCGCCAGCGGCGCCGAAGCGATCACACCGACACCGTGATGCTGGGCGGCAGGCACGAAATCAGCCTCCGAGCCACGGGCCAGCAGCGAATACGGTGTCTGCGCCGCGGCCAAGGGGACGATCGCGGCCAAACTGGCCAGCTGCCACGCCCCGAACCCCCGCACCCCCGCGTACCGGACCCGACCCGACCGCACAGCCTGCTCCAAGGTCGAGGCGACCTCCTCGAGCGGCGTCCGTGGATCCCACACCCCCACATTCCAGATGTCGAGATAGTCGGTACCGAACTCCAGCAGCGTCCGATCCAGTTGCCGCAGCAGCGCCCGCCGCGACGTGTCCACCCCGGTCTGCGCCGCCTCCGGACCAGGCACCCCGGCCTGCTCGGGGATACGCTGCGGCACGATCCCCGCACATCCGCTCAGCACCAGATCGTCTCGCGAGACCAGGTCCCCCAGCAGCTCCGCCAGAATCCGCTGCGCCCCACCACGCGCATAGACAGGCGAGGTGTCCACCAACGTGCCACCCGCCTCGACGAACGCCACCAGCTGCACGGCAGCATCGTCGGCATCAGTGTGCGACCCCCAGGTATGGGTCGCCAGACCTATCCGGGACACCCGCAGGCCGCTACGTCCGACCGTCCGCTGTTCCATCACCGTGTCCGCGCTTTCGTCACGGCGCCAAGCCTAGAGCGTGCCACCGCGAGTCGGCGTCCACGCGCACCGTGGGTCGCGCCGACACCGGCCCGACATGTCCACATCGCCACGACACTGTACTGTCGCTGCGAGATTGCGGCGGTGACCACGTCGGTGCAACCCGTCGGAACACCAATTGCCCAGTCGGATCGAATATTTCGGGCAGCAAAGAGAGGGAATTCGTGGGCGAGTCGATGACCTGGGTACAAGCACTGGTGCTCGGTCTGGTGCAGGGATTGACAGAGTTCCTGCCGATTTCGTCGTCGGCGCATCTGCGCATCGTGTCGGCGGTATTCTTCGGCGACGACGCGGGAGCCTCGTTCACCGCGGTAACCCAGCTGGGCACCGAGGCCGCCGTCCTGGTGTATTTCGCCAAGGACATCGGACGGATCGTGCAGGCATGGTTCCGAGGCGTGGCCGACAAGGCGCGACGCGGGCTCGACTACCAGATCGGCTGGTATGTGATCATCGCCACTATCCCGATCGGCGTGCTCGGCTTCCTGTTCAAAGACCAGATCCGTACCGGGGCGCGGAATCTGTGGCTGGTGTCGTTCATGCTGATCGCCTTCGCATTGGTGATCGCGCTCGGCGAGTACTACGGCCGCAAGGAACGCCCGCTCGAGCAGCTGACCACCCGCGACGGTCTGGTGATGGGCTTCGCGCAGTGCCTGGCCCTGGTTCCCGGCGTGTCGCGTTCGGGTGCGACGTCGACAGCGGGTCTGTTCCTCGGGCTCGAGCGCGAAGCGGCCGTACGGTTCTCGTTCCTGCTCGCCATTCCCGCCGTGACCGCCTCAGGCCTGTTCAGCCTGCCGGACGCGTTCGAACCGGCCGGCGAGGGACTCAACGCCAGCGGGCCGCAACTGCTGGTGGCGACGCTGCTGGCGTTCGTCGTCGGCTACGCGTCGGTGGCGTGGCTGCTGCGGTTCGTCGCGCGACATTCGCTGGACTGGTTCGTCGGCTACCGCATCGTGCTCGGCCTGACCATCATGGGCCTGTTGGCGGGCGGGGTGGTCTCGGCGACATGATCGCTAGGCTGGCCGCATGACGGTGATCCTGCTCCGGCACGGTGTGTCGACCTCGAACACCGCCCGAACCCTGGCCGGTCGCAGCACCGGCGTCGAACTCACCGAGCGCGGCGACGAGCAGGCGAGGGCCGTGGCCGAACGACTGGCCGGGTTGCCGGTCGAACGCATCGTGCACTCCCCACTACTGCGCTGCCAGCGCACGGTGGCGCCGCTGGCGGAGAAGTTCGGGCTCGATCCGGTGTTCGACGAACGCCTCATCGAGGTGGACTACGGCGAATGGACCGGACGCCCGATCACCGAACTACTCGAGGAGCCGCTATGGAAGGTCGTGCAACAACATGCCTCCGGCGCGGTGTTCCCCGGCGGCGAGGGTTTGGCGCAGGTACAGGCCCGCGCGGTAGCCGCGATCCGAGACCACGACCGGGCACTGGCCCGACAACACGGACGCGACACCCTGTGGGTGGCGTGCACCCACGGCGACGTGATCAAGTCGATCCTCGCCGATGCCCTGGGCATTCACCTCGACGGCTTCCAACGAATCATGGTCGAACCCGCCTCGATCAGCGTGGTCCGCTACACCCCGACCGCACCCTACGTGTGGCGGGTCAACGACACCGGCACCGACCTGTCCGCCCTCGCGGCGACCGCGGCGCAACGCCCGGCGACCGCCCGCTCGGCCGACTCCGCCGCCCCCACCCCCGATCCGTCCGGACCGATGCCCGGCGGCGAGCTGGGCGGTAGCGGAAGTGCGGATAATGGGAATGCGGAGCGCTGAGATTCCTTGTAACGAAGTACCGGCCGTTGGATGGAAACCGCGCGCTGCGGGTAGTCGATCAGGGCCACGTATCAGGAGGTGCATGTGTCACGCGCAATCCATGTATTTCGCACCCCCGATCGTTTCGTCGCCGGGACCGTCGGTGAGCCGGGCGATCGCGCGTTCTATCTCCAGGCCGTCCAGGAACCGCGCGTCGTCAGCGTCCTGCTGGAGAAGCAGCAGGTGAAAGTGCTCGCCGACCGGATGGGCCTGCTGTTGGACGAGGTAGCGCGCCGCTTCGGCGCGCAGGTGCCGCCGCAGCCCGAAGACGTCTCCGACACCGCGCCCCTGGTGACCCCGATCGACGCCGAATTCCGAGTCGGCACCATGGGCCTGGGCTGGGACGCGGACGCGGGCGCGGTGGTGGTGGAACTGCTGGCGATCACCGAGACCGAGGTCGACGAGTCGGTGGTACTCGACGATACCGAGGAGGGCCCGGACGCGGTCCGGGTGTTTCTCACCCCCATCCAGGCCCGCGAATTCGCGCTGCGCTCGACCCGCGTCATCGCGGCAGGACGTCCACCGTGTCCGCTGTGTGGCGAACCGCTCTCGGCGAGCGGGCACATGTGTGTGCGCACCAACGGATACAAACGCGGTGACATCTTCGGCGCGGCCGAACTAGAGGAGTGATTCAGTGGCCGAGGCCGGGGACCGATTCCGCACCGGCGAACTGACGGTGATCGGACGGGTCAGTACCGCCAGCAATGTGACCCTGGTCTGCGAGGTGAACACCACCGGCGACGCGGAATCCGATCCGATCCGGGTGGTCTACAAACCGATCCGCGGCGAGCAGCCGCTGTGGGATTTCCCCGATGGCACTCTGGCCGGACGCGAGGTCGCGTCCTATCTGATCTCCGAGGCGCTCGGCTGGGGCGTGATCCCCGAAACCATCCTGCGCGAGGGCCCCTTCGGGACCGGAATGGTCCAACGCTGGATCATGGGCGTAGACAACCACACCGAGCAGGGCAACCGGCTCGATCTGATCGACCTGTGCCCGGCCGGCGCCGTTCCGGACGGCTTCCGCGAGGTGTTACGCGCGACGGACCAGGAAGGCAACGAAGTGTCGCTGATCCACGCCGACGATCCGCGTCTGCAGCGAATGGCCGTACTGGACGTGCTGCTGAACAACGCGGATCGCAAGGGTGGACACGCCCTGGAAGGCGCGGACGGACAGGTATACGGCGTCGACCACGGCATCTGTCTGCACACCGAGCCCAAGCTGCGCACCGTGTTGTGGGGGTGGGTGGGTCAGCCGATCTGCGACGGCCTGATCGCCGACGTCGCCGCGTTCGCCTCGAACTTGCCCGGCGCCCTCGCGGACCTGCTCAGCGCGCACATCACCGACGCCGAGAT
Source organism: Nocardia sp. NPDC049190 (assembly GCF_040648115.1). Taxonomy (NCBI): domain Bacteria; kingdom Bacillati; phylum Actinomycetota; class Actinomycetes; order Mycobacteriales; family Nocardiaceae; genus Nocardia; species Nocardia sp. NPDC049190. Next base: position 25,406 of record NZ_JBEZDE010000031.1, on the reverse strand, counting down.
CGACGCGCTCACCGCGCGCACCCACCGGCTGCTCGCCGAACCGGTGATGCCCGCGCCGCGCACGGCCCGCCCGATCCCGTGGCCCGCCTTCTGACCGCGCCGCCGAGTGCCCGCACTCGACAACCGTCCGACCGGAATTCCTGGCACAGTTGAACTTCGAGGTGTGCTCGGCGCAACGAGGAGGACCCGATGACCCACTCGACCGGAGACCGCACGACACCGACAGTGCAGATCGGCATCGGCACACCGACCTACACCTTCGCGCTGCACTACGTGCACCTGTACGACAAGAAGCCCTACCCCGACACCGACCTGCATCTCTACCACAACGGCATCTATTGGCTCAGTTCGACGGGGGAGAATCACTTCGGCGTCTACGTCGTCACCGAGGGATCGGTGGATTCCGGGCGGTTCACCATGCGGTTCATCTCCTTGCCTTCACCGGACTGGGGCGACACGGTCGCCTATCACGAACTGGAGTTCGATGTGGCGCACGGCCGGTTCACCCAGATCGCCCTCGCGGACACCGACCCCGACATTCCGGACCTGGACGGCACGTTCACCATCACCCGGAACACCATCGCCGATCCCACCCGGCGCGCTGACAGCTGATTCAGCGAGACCCAAAACCTCGACATCGCACGACACACAGGAATAAGCAGGTCGCCGTCAACTCCGCGACGCCTCCCGCAGCCCCCAGGACCGGGGCGGAAGTAGCTGCGCTCGACCACACCTTTACCCTCGTAATCATGCAGTCGTGGTCCGATATCGCCCTTCCGACCGTCCCCGGAGCAGGGCCGCCATTGCGGTTGTACGACACCGCGGACCGCCAGGTGCGGCCGGTCACCGCGGGCGCTACGGCCACCATGTACGTATGCGGGATCACCCCCTATGACGCGACCCACCTCGGCCACGCCGCGACCTATCTGACCTTCGATCTGGTCAACCGGGTATGGCGGGACGCGGGCCACGACGTGCACTACGTACAGAACGTCACCGACGTCGACGACCCGCTGTTCGAGCGGGCCGCGCGCGACGGCGTGGACTGGCGCGACCTGGGCAGCTCCGAGGTCGCCCTGTTCCGAGCGGACATGTCGGCACTGCGCATCATGCCGCCCCGTGACTACATCGGCGCCATCGAATCCGTCGACGAAGTCATCGAACTCGTACAGAAGCTGCTGGCCTCCGGCGCCGCCTACATCGTCGACGACGACGAATACCCCGACATCTACTTCCGCGCCGACGCCACCGAGCAGTTCGGCTATGAGTCCGGCTACGACCGCGCCACCATGGAGCGACTGTTCGCCGAACGCGGCGGCGACCCGGACCGTCCCGGCAAGCGAGACAGCATAGACGCACTGCTGTGGCGCTCGGCCCGCCCCGGTGAGCCGTCCTGGCCCGCCCCGTTCGGCGCGGGAAGGCCCGGCTGGCACATCGAGTGTTCGGCGATCGCCTTGAACCGGATAGGCCCCGAATTCGACATCCAGGGCGGCGGCAGCGACCTGATCTACCCGCACCACGAATACTCCGCCGCGCACGGCGAAGCCCTGATCGCGGGCCGTCGTTTCGCCCGCCACTATGTGCACGCCGGCCTGATCGGGCTGGACGGGGCGAAGATGTCGAAATCCAAGGGCAATCTGGTGCTGGTCTCCGTATTGCGCCGCAACGGCGTCGACCCGGCCGCGATCCGCCTCGGTCTGCTCGCCGACCACTACCGGCAGGACCGCATGTGGACCGACGCCGTACTCGAACAGGCCCAACGTCGGCTCGAGCTGTGGCGCACCGCCGCCGCGCTGGCGTCGGGCCCCTCGGCGACCGATACCGTCGCACGTCTGCGCCGACATCTGGCCGACGACCTGGACACGCCCAAAGCGCTCGACGCCGTGGACAATTGGGCCCGCCAGGCCCTGGACTACGGCGGTCAGGACATCGAAGCGCCCGCACTGCTCACGACCGCCGTCGACGCGCTGCTCGGCATCCGCCTCTGATAACTATCTCCCGCACACACAGACACTTCGAGCTGAAGTGTGCAATCTGTGTGTGACACGAAAGTCTCCCTGAGGCCGGGTCCACCCAGCGTCCCTGTTTTCGCATGGCTCGCCGCCGCCCTGCGCGCGCACCGATAATCGCCACCCTCGGGCTCGTCAATGGGACAGATGCAGGCGACCGACCGCGTCGGCACCGTATAGGCGGTAGCCGTCCGCCCACCGCTCTACGGGTCGTATGACTCCGCTGTCGGATCAGAATCGGATCGTGCGTGTCGACAACGCGGTGCGGCGAGCGAGCTCTCCGATCGTGTAGCGGTCCGTCTCTTCCCTCATGCCACCAACCTGCACCTTCCACCCACTGGAAGGTCGAATCGAGCACCGCTCGATCGCCGTCCAGCCGAATTCGCGGCGGGCGCTGCCAACTACTACACGCCACACCGCGTCGAGGTGTCATGGCTCACGGGCACCTGGTAAGCGGAATTGCGTGCGCTGCGCGATCCGGCGGACTATGCGCGACCGGGCAGCTCACCCTGGCGCTCCGACCAGTGCCACACACGTCGGGTACGTCTTCACCGTGGCTACCCCGCCGAGTGCACGTCCGCCGGTTCGTGCACCGTGGCGGCCAGCTGTTCGGCGTAGAGCCGCTCGATCTCTTCGCCGTACTTGGCGGCGATCGGCTTGCGTCGCAACTTCATCGTCAAAGTGACCTCATCGCCACCCGGCTCCCAGAAAGTGGGCAGTACGGTGAAACGTTTGATCTGCTCGACACGCGACAGCGTCGCATTTCCCGCCGCGACCCCGCGCGCGATCTCGGCGATCACGCCCGGATCAGCGGCGAGAACGCCCGCCGACGCATCCGCAAGACCGTGCCGGGCCGCATACAGCGCGGCGGTCTCGGCATCGATCACGATCAGCGCCGTGTTGTACGGGCGCGCGTCGCCGATCGCGGCGATGGCCCCGACCAGCGCCGACGCGGCCTTGATCGCATTTTCGATATTCGCCGGGGACATGTTCTTTCCGGCGGCGTTGATCAGCAGTTCTTTCTTTCGGTCGACCACGCGCAGGTAGCCGTCGCCGTCGACGGTGAGGATATCGCCGGTGTGCAGCCAGCCATCCGGGTCGAGCGCCTCAGCGGTCTTCTGCGGTTCCTTGCGGTACCCCTTCATCACCAGCGGCCCCCGCACCAGGAATTCGCCGTCTTCGGCGATGCGCCACTGCATCCCCGGCAACATCCGGCCCACCGAACCCAGCCGCGCCTGCTCCGGCGGACAAGCACTGGCCACGCACGTGAGTTCGGACATGCCCCAGATCTCCGAGATCGGGATACCGAGTCCGAAGAAGAAACCAAGCGTTTGCGGCGGGATCGGCGCGGCACCGGACATGGCCCACTTCGTCTGGTCCAGACCGATTTTCGCGCGCAACACCGACAACACCTGCTCGTCGGCCTTCGCCCATTCCGCGGCCAGCTCGGCACTGATCGGCTCATCCCGCAACTGCGCGTCGGCCTTGCGTGCCGCCACACCCAACGCCCAATCCAACCCGGCCCGAACGCTCTCGTCGGGCTCGTTGGCGACCGAGAACTCGATGGCCGCCTTCAGCTTCTCCCACACCCGCGGCACCGCACCCCAGATCGTCGGATGCACGTCCACCAGGGCGGCGGGCAGCAGAGACCGGTCGGGCACCACCGTGAGCTGGATGCCGTACACCTCCTGCAGATACAGGTTGCAGAACCGGTCGGCCATGTGCGCCGAGGGTAGGTAGGAGGTCTGACGGTCGCCGAACTCCACCGGAAGCACAGCGTGGAACGCCCGCGCCTCGGCCAGCAGGTTGGCGTGCGTGATCTCGACCCCTTTGGGATTGCCGGTGGTACCGGAGGTGTAGACGAGGGTGAGGACGTCGTCGGGTCGCACCGCCCGCCAGGTCGTCTCGAAATCGAAATCGTTGCGGCCCATGGCCTTCAACTCATCGACGCCGATAGTGCCCTCCGGTGTGCCGTCGAGGCAGACGATGGTCTCGATCGGCGCGCCCGAGCGGCGGATACGCTCGACGTACTGCTGCTCACAGATCACCACCCGATTACCCGCATTCCCGAACACATACTGCAGCTGTTCGGCGGCCAGGGTGTTGTACACCGAGAACGAGGTCGCGCCGGTATGTTGTACGCCGACCTCGATCGGATAGAACTCCACCCGGTTGGCCATCATCAACGCGACAGTCTCACCACGACCGATCCCGAGGGCGTGCAACCCGGCGGCGATCTCACGGACCTGGTCGGCGTATTGCCGCCAGGTCAGCGCATGAGTGCCGCCGATGGACCGCACGGCCACGGCCTCCGGATCGATGGCCGCAGTTCGCTGAAACGCGGCGCAGGACGTGTTCGGTTCGGACATCGCACAACCTCATTCAGTACATCAGCTTTCCCAGACAGTAAGGTGCCCGACCGCGGCGCGGAGCCCTTTCGGTCGATCGGCAGCGATACGGTCATACCAGCAAGCGGACCATCGCGCAGGCAGCTGCGCACGAGTGCCCGGAGGCCGAACACAGCGGGTCATCGTGTAGATTCCGGGCACGGGGGGAGACCAGGATCGAGTGGAGCGGCACGACGACGTGCAGACCGCGAGGTCCGCGCACGGCACTGCGGAGGCGTTTCTCGCGCACGCGGATCTGAAAGCCCGTCACAGTGCAGCAGCACGGCCGTGGGCAGATCGATCGTGCACACCGCTATCGCAAATCGGCATGCTGACACGTGAACAGCTGCGGCCCAACCGTTTCGCGCATAATCGGAGAGCGGTGTAGCACGCCGTACGACACGCCGACAGCGCCTCGACTCCATGTGCGCGCACCGCAGTGGGCCAGGGGCGAACCGCCAGCGATTCCGCGGCATCGCACGCTGTCACGTCGCGCATGCACGGGCGGGCTCTTCCTCCAACGTTCACGACGGTGTGCCCGTTGCCGTGGAGTACCGTTCCAAGGCCCGATCACCAACCGCCGCTATATATTTCATCCGGTAACAGCTACCACGAGTCGCTCGCACCTGGACGTAAGGACTTCACCGGGCTCGTCCCAGCCGACGCTACAATGGGGTACTGTTCGGTCCTTCGACCCTGCCCGAACGAAACAGAACGGCGCACCGAATGTCACGTGTGGTCACCAAGGAGCAGTACTTCGATACCGCACTGGAGGTGCTGGCCGAGTTCGGTTTCAAGGGCCTCAACATCGGCGTGCTATGCCGACGACTCGGCGTCACCAGCGGCTCGTTCTACCACCACTTCGGCAGCTGGCAAGGATTCGTCGACACCCTGCTCGACCACTGGGAGAACCGGCAGGTCCGAATCCTGCGCACACTGAAGTTCAACCAGGGCAACCCCGACGACGACATCCGCGCCATGTCCGACCTCGCCGCCGGACTCCACCACGCCGCCGAAGCCGCGATCCGCGCATGGGCCGCAAACGACGAATCAGTCAACCTCGCACTCAAACGCGTCGACGATTCCCGCAGGCGGACCGTACACAAAGCGATCAAAGGCGTCGTCCGCGACAACGACACCGCCGCCGTAGTGACCTCACTGGGCATGGCGATGCTGGTCGGCTATCAGCAGATCGCCGCAGGCGGCGAGAACCTGTCACTGGACCAGCTACTCACCGAATACGCGCGACTGATCTACTCCCACGCCGAGCACTGAACACCCGGCGCTAGCCGAGCAACTCGTCCACATAGCACCACCGCCACGCCTCACCCGGCTCCACACTGCGCATCACCGGATGCCCGCTGCTCGCGTAGTGCTTGGTCGCATGATTACCCGGCGACGAGTCACAGCAGGCGACGTGCCCACACGACAAGCACATCCGTAGATGCACCCACACCAGCCCCTCGGCCACACATTCAGCGCACGTGTCGCATCCGGTGGAATCACGCACCAGCGGCGCGGCACGCAGATGCGCACAGCTCCGGTCGTCGAGCGGGACGGCCAACGGTTCGACCCGCTCTTCCTCCTCCTCGTCGAACCGTTCGATCATCGACTCCTCCAGATCCAACTGCGCCATCACATGCCGGAGGATCTCGTAATCCACCGCACCCGAATCCCGCACGGAAAGCACGGTCGCACGTTCGGCGCGCAACATCTCCAGCCGCAGCCGCCGATACTCGGCGGTGGGGGTGACCAGCTCGGACTCCGCGCGCCCGAGCCGTTCCCACGCGGCGTTGGTCTTCCACGTGACGCGATCACGCAACGTCGCCACCACGATCGGCGAGGTGTCCGGCGTGATCTGCGCGTCGAGCGCCGCAAGACCCGCCGCGGTCGCCTGCTGCAGCAGGTTGGCCTTCTGCAACGCGTCCTCGGCGCGACTGGGCCCGCGCAGCCGAAGCAGCCGGACCAGCCACGGCAGCGAACCCCCTTGCACCAGCAGCGTGCCCGCCACCACGACCAGCGCGAGCAGCTTCAAGACCGGTAGTTGCGGAGTGTCCTCCGGTAACAACAGCACCGCCGCCAACGTCACCACACCACGCATACCCGCCCACGACACCACCACCGGATAACTCAGCGGCACCTTGTCGACCATCCCCAACCTGCGCGGCAGCAGCGTCCACGGAAACACCCACAACGGCCGCGCCAGCATCGTGACCGCGAGCACCGCGACCGCCGACAACAGCAGCGTACGGTGGTTGAGACCGCTGCTCCACGCACCCTCGAGAATCGCGCGCATCTGCAACCCGATGACGACGAACACCACACTCTCCAAGATGAACTGGATGGTCCGCCAGTTGATTCGCTCGGCGGTCCGCGACGCCGCGCTCTGCCACGCCTGCGCGTTGTGCCCGAGAATCATGCCGCAGGTGACCACCGCGATCACTCCGGAGGCATGAATACCCTCGGCGGGCAGATACGCCACGAACGGCGCCAGGAAAGACAGCGTCGTGTCCAGCACCGGATCGGTGAGCCGCCGCCGCAGCATCGCCAACAGATAGGCGACGACGATCCCGACCACCGCGCCACCGACCGCCGCCAAGACGAAGTCACCACCGGCCTGCCACACCGACAGCGTGCCGGCCGTCGCGGCGATCGCGGTACGCAACGCCACCAGCGCCGTCGCATCATTGAACAGCGACTCCGCCTCCAGGATCGTCACGATCCGCCGCGGCATCCCGATCCGCCGCGCCACCGCGGTCGCGGCCACCGCATCCGGAGGCGCAACCACCGCGCCCAACGCGACCGCGACCGCGAACGGCACCGGCAACAGCGACCACACCACCACCGCGACAGCGAACGTACTGAACAGCACCAACCCGACCGATAGCAGCAGAGTGGTGCCCGCATTGGCCCGAAAATCCACCAGCGACGTGCGGAGCGCGGCGGTATACAACAACGGAGGCAGCAGACCGAGCAGAATGATCTCCGGATCCGGGTGGATCTCAGGTACAAACGGCAGATACGACGCCGCCACCCCGGCCACTGTCAGCACCAGCGGTTCGGACACCCCGAACCGACGCGCCAGCGCCGCCAACGCGGCCGCCGACGCGACGAGAACAACGAAGCTGATCGCGACATGCACCACCGCATTCTCGCAGAGCACACGCCGCAAAAACCGGCCGCGCGGTATATGACATGTGCGCCGTCGGCCGAACGGCTGTGCCCGGCGCGTACACGCGTCATGCTTGTCGGCGACGAAGGAGGTAGACATGGAGGAGTTTGCGTCCTGGCGAGCGGAAGGACGACGGCACACCCACCGCGGCCATCAGATCTTCTGGCGGGACGGCGGAACGGGCACCGACGGCACACTCGTCTGTATCCACGGATTTCCCACCGCGTCGTGGGACTGGCATGCCGTCTGGCCCGGCCTGTGCGAACGCTTCGCACGGGTCATCGCCCCGGACATGATCGGCTTCGGCTGGTCGGCCAAGCCACGCCACTACGACTACACGATCACCGACCAAGCCGACATCCACGAGAACCTACTACGCGAACAGGGCGTCGCCCGTTTTCACATCCTCGCCCACGACTACGGCGATACCGTCGCGCAGGAACTGCTCGCGCGTGACGCCGAACGCCGCGCGGTCGACGACGACTCTTTGATGATCGAATCGGTGTGCCTGCTCAACGGCGGACTGTTCCCCGAAGCCCACCGACCCCGGCTCGTACAGCGACTGCTGGCCAGCCCACTCGGTCCGATGGTCGGTGTACTCGGAACCGACCGCACCTTCTTCCGCAACCTGGCCGCGGTATTCGGACCCGACACCAAACCCAGCGACACCGAATTACACCAGTTCTGGCTACTGTGGTGCAGTAAGCACGGAAAACGCAACGGGCACAAGCTGATCCGCTACCTGGCCGAGCGCCGCAAGCACCGCGAACGCTGGGTCGGCGCACTCCAGCAGGCCCAGGTTCCGGTCCGGCTCATCGACGGCCCACTCGACCCGGTCTCCGGCGCCCACACGGTACGCCGCTACCGCCAACTGATCCCCGACCCGGACGTGGTGGAACTGCCGAAAATCGGCCACTACCCACAGCTCGAGGCGCCGGAGGAGACACTCGCGGCCTTCCTGGAATTCCACGGCCACCGAGTGCATTGACCCGCACCGTCGGTGATCGCGGCGCGGTCGTACTACCGACCGCGCCGCTGCGCCGTCCACGCCCGAATCCGACCTGCCCAACGAGCCACGACCACCACTCACCTCGAGCACGCGGTCGGCGCCTAATCCCGCTCGACCCCGGTACGGCCACCCGTCTCCCCGGGCGCCCGCGTCACCGCCACCCACGTACTGTTCACGGCCGCAGTGCCCGAGAACATGTCCGTCAACGCCGGATCATGCAGCAGATTCACATTCGCCCCCGGCACCGACGCCGCCACCGTCCAACCGACACCCGGTTCACCATGCCCCCACCCATGCGGGATCGCCACCGTACCCACTCGAATATCCTCGCTGACCTCCAGTGGCACCACAATCGAGCCGGTAGGCGAGTTCACCGCAACCAACTCACCATCGCCGAGTCCACGCCCCGCCGCATCCGCCGGATGCATCAGCGCCGTACACCGGTCACGCCCCCGGACCATCGCAGGCACATTATGCAACCAGGAGTTGTTGCTACGCAGATGACGGCGACCGATCAACTTCAAGTCATATCCCTCGGCCGGAGTCGTGAACGCCTTGCCCTCCCGCGCGTCATCGAGTACCGCGCGCGCCGCCGCGACGAAATCATCCGGCGCCAAACACACCTTCCGATCCTTCGTCCCGATCAACGACCGCAGCCGTGACCGCAGCGGACCCAGATCTATCCCACCCACCGCTGCCCTGGCCTTGGCGACCGTCAACCCCTTACGGCCGCGTCGCAGGACCCCGTACGGACCCGCTGCCACTCCCCACGACGCCACCCGCACCGGACTGACCCGATCGAACACGGTATTCAGCACCCGCCCGGTGAACCGACGCGCAGGCAGCGGCAACATCTCGGTAATCAACCGCGCCATGATCTGCCAATCCTCCAACCCGCCCGCGGGTGGATCGAATACCCGCGCGTCGTACCGCAGGTTGTTACGCACACTGAACACCGGGAACAGCACGTTGACGTCTTCGCGCTCCAGCGGCGAGATCGGCGGCAGAATGAAGTCCGCGTGCCGAGTCGTCTCCGTGATGTACATGTCCACGGCCACAAAAGAATCCAGCGAGTCCAGTGCCGCACCCAGACGGCCGCGCTGCGGCGTCGACAACACCGGATTGCCCGCGTACGAAATCATCGCCCTGATCTGCCCCTCACCCTCGGTCAGAATCTCGTCGGCCAACACCGCCACCGGCAACTCCGAACGAAACGACTTGTAAGCGCCGGACCGATCCGTCCACGCCCCGTACCGCGCCGGCAGATACTTCGTATACCGGGCGACATCGATCGGCGGTGTCGCGAACATCTGCCCACCCGGCCGATCCAGATTCCCCGTCACGGCGTTGATCGCGTTCACCAACCAATGCGTCAGTGTGCCTGCCACCTGCTGACACACCCCGATCCGCGCATACAACACCGCCGACGCAGCCGCAGCATGCTCACGGGCGAGCACACGGATTGTCTCCGCGTCCACACCCGCCAGCGGCGCCATCCGCTCCGCAGTAGCCTCCGACACCAAGGCACACAGATGCTCCCACCCCGTGCTCACCGCGCCGATCGCCGCCTCGTCACACAGATCCTCCGTGACCAGCACATGCAGCATCGCCAGCAACAGGTACACGTCACCACCCGGACTCACCGCGACATGCTGATCGGCCAGCCGCGCCGTCTCGGTCCGCCGCGGATCGATCACCACGACCTTCCCGCCGCGGCGCCGCACCGCACGAATCCGCTGCTTCGCGTTCGGCATCGTCGTGATCGACCCATTCGACACCGCGGGATTCGCACCCAGAATCACCAGCCGATCCGTCCGATCGATATCGATGACCGGCATCAGCACGTTCGAACCGAACATCCGCCACGCCACGAACTCCTGCGGAAACTGATCGATCGACGACGCCGAGAAAAAGTTCCTCGTCAGCAACACCGCACGCAGCATTATCGCGTACAGCACCGATGAACTGTGCGCGGCCGGATTACCCAGATACATGCCGATCGCACTCGACCCGTGCTGGCGACGCACCTCACGCAGCCGCTGCCCGATCTCCCGGAACGCCTCCTCCCACCCGACCGGCTCGAATGACACACCCACCCGCCGCACCGGAGCGCGCAAACGGTCCGGATCATGGTGCAGCCCGCCCATCGCCGTCGCCTTCGGACAGATATACCCGTTCGACAGAACATCCTGCGGATTCCCCTCGATCCGCGTCACCCGGTCCTGCTCGACAGTGACCAGAATCCCGCAGTGGGCCTCACACAACGTGCACTGCCGGGCGATGGTGGAAGCACTCATGGATTTTCACCTTCTACCAGATCGCTGCGATCTCTCCCACAGGCTAACCGCACCCCCGCTTCCCGTACAGGTCGCTACGACGGGTGAATCCGAGCATGGACATGCATGTCGTGCCAGCCGTCCGCATGCAGCCCGGCGCTTCGCTTGACGCCCTCCACCACGAATCCCGCCTTCGTCGCCGCACGTCACGACGACAGATTGTGCACCGAATGCAACACTTCCAGCCGGTGAAAACCGACCCCGAACGCCCACCGGGACACGATCGCCAACGCCCCCGGCATCACACTGCGGCCCCGCCAGGCCGAACGGTCCAATATCCGACCTCCGCCAACCCCTCGGCCGGCATCATGCGCCGCAGCCCCATGCGTCCCACCACCGCATCACCGACCGTGACCGCCCACTGCGGACATGCCAGCGCTGGACGTCCGGATCCTGATAGGCGGAATGGACCACGGGCGCGTCTGCGGCTGACCACGGTCGTAACGTCACTATGTCACCCGACAGGGTTGGCTGGGTCCCGCCACCGAACACGTCGGCGGCGACCACATCGGTTGTCGGATCAGGCACCTCGACATTGTCACCGGACGCTGTCGACTACCGCCCCGCATTCACCTGCCCAACGCCGCCAGCAGGCTTCTGGCCTGATGATCCGCGCCCAGCTGATTCGGATGGAACGGCACCGCCGGTCCCACCGGATCAGTCGAGAACGGGATCAGACCCTCCACCCACCGCGCCCCGGGCGCCTGACACGCGTCATGTCCCGCGCTGGCGGTATAGGAGTCCACGAATTCGACGCCGACCGCCCGCGCCACCCCGGCCAGCATGGTGTTGAGTTCGAACAGTTTGGTGCCCAGCCAGTTCGCATCGACATCCGAAATCGGGACGACCGGAAAGCAACCTGGTCCGGTACCGACACCGTCCAAATAGTCCAGCAGCACAATCCGTGCCCGCGGCGACCGCGCACGAACACCCTCGATCACCGCCGCCACTTTCGGCGCGGCTGCCGCGATGCTCTCCGACATCTCATCCACACCGGTGGCCACCAGGGAATTCCGACACGGCGACACCGCAGGGTCGACGGTCACACAGCGCGGAACCATCGCGGCCAAACCCGCATCATTGCCACCGATTTCGAGAGTCACCAGATCCGTCGACAGGGTGAGCCGGTCGAACTGCGGCGGATTCACTCCGAGCAGAGTGCTCTGCGGCGTGGTCATGTGCGCGGTGGTCGCCCCACCGCAGGTCGCGTCCCGGAACACCGGAATCGCCAGCGCCCGGGCCAGTTGTTTCGCGTAGTTGTCGCGACTCTGCGCACATCCCGGTGCCACGAATTCGTCGGTCGGTTGACTCAACGAGGCATCGGCCGCCCACGAGTCGCCCAATGCGACGTACATACCGAACGGGGGAGTAGCGGATGCCTCCGACATCTGCACACCGGGAGCCACGGCGCCGATCGCCGCACACGCGACCAGCATGCGGGCCACCCCGAACGCGCCGCTCCCACGCGCGAGCCTACTTCCAGCAAATCCGGTCATCCGACCAATGCTAACGAACACGGCGCCGAATTTTCCGCCGACCAGACAGCGCCAGCCGCAGCCGAATTCGCCAGTCGGTTCACGAACCCATAGAACGGACATCCCTCTGGGTCGGCCAATCACCCAAATTTCGTCACTGTGACGTTTTCACGGAAGTGAGGGGAAGGACGACAGGCTAGGGGAGCCACCCCCAGTTACACACGTGACACCACAGTTTGCGCCACGGCGACGGGCTCCCGCCTCGATGAAACATGGAACCCGGGCAAGTGCCGATTCGCCATAGGGATCAGCAATTGCATCAGCGGACCGATCCCGAACGCGTACACGAGCGTTCCGATACCGACGCTGCCACCAAGAACAAATCCGGTCGACAACACCGTCACCTCGATCGCCGTGCGCACCACCCACACCGACCTGCCGGTTCGGCGCACCAGTCCGGTCATCAGCCCATCTCGCGGCCCCGGGCCCATTCCCGCGCCGATGTACAGCACGCTGGCGACCGCGTTCAGCACCACCGCGGCGCCCATCGCGCCCACCCGCACAGGCAGCGCCTCCCATGCCGGCAGCCACGCCAACCCGGCATCGACCGACAGCGCGATCACCACCACGTTGCTCACCGTTCCCCATCCAGGCAACTGCCGCAACGGAATCCACGCCAGCAACACCGCGACCCCGGTCAGCGCCGTCACCGCGCCGAAGCTGATCGGCACATACCGTACCACCCCTTGATGGAACACATCCCACGGATCCAACCCGAGTCCCGCGCGCACCATCACCGCCATAGAGAACCCGTACAACCACAACCCGACATACAACGCGATCAACCGACGAACCAGCACCGACTCAGTGTGCCGACAGCTGGACCTTGGAAACAGAGCCAATCATTAACTACTGGACGCATTCGACACATCCACACCGAGGCCATCGAACCCCCTCGGCCTCCGATCCGTCACAGTGACATTTCTAGGCACACGACAATAGGATCCGCCCAGACATCAGGTACGCGGCGACATCTCCAGCGATCGGAATATATTCAGATAATCATGCAAATCATCGGAATATTTACACCCGACCACAGATGCCCTCTGGCGGATCCACCGCGAATCAGACATGGAACAACGCCCGTCCCTGAAACCAGAGCGACCGGCGCGGACACGAAACGCCGGTCCCGACAACGACATACAACCAACGAGCAGACCCATCGCCGCCTCGGTTCTTGCGCCGATAATCAACATTATGTCAAGTAAAGTCGTGAGGATGGTGACCGTGCCCTAGGTCGATCCCCTATGTCTCGGCCTACTGCAGCGGGCAAACTACGACCCCGGAGTCACGAACCCCGGGGTCGTACCGCACCGATCAGAATCAGGCCAGCGCTTCCGCCAATTCCGCGTGCAGGTCGAACAACCCGGGGATCTGCTCGGCCGGACGTCGACCCATGCCACACTCCGTCGCGATGCCGAATTCCGCAATAGCGGTGCGGGCAGCTTCAATTCGTCGCAGCCCCCCGTCACGACCGTCGGTTGCGTGCACCAGACCGAGGTAGAGATCAGTGTCGGCCGGAAGGTCCAGGTCAGCAAGCGGTTTGAAGTAGTCGGCGTCGGTGCGCGACCGCGGGACCGGCATATGGACCCAGTCGACACGCCTGCCGAGCCCCGTCACGATCCGGTTGGCGACCGCCGCCAACCGACCGGTGTCGGCGGGTTCGACGAAGTGGCGGTGACCGAAGTCGCCGTAGCACAAGTGGTACCCGAGCTCGACCGATTCGGGCACCGCGGCACCCAACCGAACCAGCCGCTCCCCGACTTCCTCGAGCTGCGTCGGGTAGTCGGCGCCGAACCAAGACGGGAACACACCTTCGAAAATGGCGAACTCGACTGCGGTATCCCATTGCACGGCAAGGTCTTCGGCGGGTACGCCGTCGAGGATCACGGCCAACTCGCTGAGCAGCTGCGCCTCGTATCTGCGCTCCAACTCCCCTTGCGGTCCGGCGACGAACGCCCCGACTACCGCGATCGGCGTCGGCAGGGACACCTGAAACCGGGTGTGCGCCGGGATCGTGCCTTCCGCACGGAGCTGCTGGAAAACCTGCCACGACTCCAACGCGGCGTCCGCATAGCCCAACGGGCCGAAATCGATCGACGCCGCGTCTACTCCCGGTTTGGGCTGCACGCGTTCGCTGGGCCCGTATTCCGGACTCGGCGGCGGAACAGTTTCCAAGTCCGGGTGCGCCTGGATCTTGGGCAGTTGCCACACTACCCAGTTGTCGCGCACGCCGGTCTCGCCGTCCGGGATGCGCTTCAACTCGGCACCCATTCGCTGCGCTGCCTCCGAGAACACCGTTCGCGCATCAGCCAATGGCACGCTGCCACACAGGTGAACTCCGCGACCTCTACCCACCACAATCTCCCTACACATGGCCTATCACTGATCGAGCCGACCTGGTCGAAACCGGATAGTTGACACACACCATCGGGGGCACGGTTCGAGGCGTGCGACGGTGCGCGCACAGGTCACAACTCGCGATCAGGTCGCGCTACGCGATGCAGCGTAAGCACGGATGCCCGCACGAGTTCCCCATACTCGGGAAGGACGAGACCCGGCCAGGCGGGCAATCTACGAACTATTCACTCCCCCAGCGCTTTTTGACAGTTTGACCGAATCGCCCCAAGTAGAGCAGCCCCGGAACACCCAAACAAAGTGATCGAGGTCTGCGCCGTGGTGGCGGAAGCGTCGACGGCGGAGAGAGGTACTGAAACACGACGCGGCACCGTCGAATTCGACTCGGTGAGTACAGCGGCGAGGTCCCACCAGGCAAGCTGTTCACACGCCGCTTCACGGTCGAGGAGATGTGGTGAAGGACCCTTCGCAGTGGGGTACCGCTGCTACATGCCGCTGATTATGAAGCGCGAAGGTCATGGTCGGTTCGTTCGGTGCCGCCGAGTCGGTTTAGGGGAGTACAGGTGTCGAGAAAACGTTGGTGGCCACGTTGGCGGCTATGTCGACACTTGACTTGTGCTCGCCGCCGAGTGCTTACGTTCCCGAACGCAGTTGTGCGTGAAGCTGCTGGTACTTGTCCCCATCGTGCCACTCTCCAGGTATGAACGGGGAAGGCTCGCCACCCATCTGCTGATACCGCTGCATCATCGGTCCCAGATCGAACAGGTCCACCGGATCGACGTCTCTGCCCGACCGTTCGAGCTTGTCCTGCCACTGGTGGTAGCGGTCGCTTCCCGCCTTGACCTCATCCGCCCACCGCGACGGCGAGGTCAACAGGTCGTTGTCGAACTCGACGATGGCGCTCGGCGACTTGCCCGCTTGCTCCAACCCGAAATTCATCAAGATCCGCGAATGCCGGCCATGAAAATCGCCCTGCCAGGCGTGCGCGGAAATGAACTGCTGCTGGAACTCGGCGGCAAGCTGATACGGGTCGTGCCCCGGCTGCCTCCTCGCGTTGTTGTACCAGTCGCACAACGACTCATGAAACTCGCGTGTACCATCCACGCTGCCGAAATTCGGGTAGATGATCATGCCATGCTCGACCACCTCACCATTCGGTGCCCGGTATACCAGCAAGGGATCGTCCCTTATCGCGGCCAGTTCCATTTCCGTAGGAGGCGCGTCCAGCCATCGCGCCTCCCGTACGCCGGGCTGACCCTCGACCTTGGGTTGCAACACGACTCCATGGGGTTCGGAACGGAACACCCCCGGAACATGGGTGAGTAGCGGGTTCTCCTCGACGGCGGCCAACTCACTCCGGTACAGGGGGCGGCTCAAGCTGCCATAGTCCCACGGCCGTGGCCCAAACATCTGCCCGGCCATCTCCGGGTAGTGCCGGATTTGCAGTCTGCGGTGGATTTCCTGCATCAGGTCCACCGACATTTCGCGGTCGAGGTTCCGCCGTGCGAACAACCGGGCATCCAGCCAGCTCGCCCACCCCTTAAGCCCGTCGAACACCGCTTCCGGCCTCGTCTGCCGGGAGACGACGGCGATGTTGCGGAACTTGTCCTCCATGAACAGGCTGATTTCGAGCGCTCGCTCGGCGTCGGTCCGGATGCCGTGCGCTTCCTCCAGTCGACGTATCTGCTCCTCGATAGGCAAGTTCAAAAAGCCGTCCTCAGCGGTCGGGTCTCGGCCGTAGGCTGGTTCTCGCGCGCCTGCACCGGATTCCGGGTGCTCGGCGACGGTATCGTGATTCGTGCGCGCAGCCGGACCGATCCCGCCAGGCGGTCCGATTCCTCCGTCACCGGAGGCACTCCCGAATACGGAATCCACAGTGTGAGCGCCATTCTGGTCGCCATCCAGATATCGCGGCATACCCGGTCGGAGAGTGTCGGGAAACTTGCGTATGTCTTTCTCTGCGGCTTCTGCACCGCGGACCATTGCGCGGGCCGCCTGCTCCGCTGCCTCGGCCATCGCCTTGCTCAATGTTGGATCCATCACGGCGATAACTCCCAGCGCGACGAGCCAGTCACACCCGGTCGCCTATCTCACGCATCACGCGGCTGCGGGATATGTGCGAAATTCGCGTGGGCTTCAGAGGCCTGTCGGCCGGACGCCGCCGCGCCCGACGACTCCAGAACCGGGATCGAACCGAGGTAACGGTGCAGGGAAGTCTTCGCAATCCCGGTCTTCTTCGCGATCTCCGCCAGCGACAGGTTCTCCTGACGCAGCAGGCGCGCGTACTCGATCCTGTCGTCGGAGTAGGCGACCGGGCGTCCGACACGGCGGCCCGCGGCTTCCGCGACCATACGGGCGTGCGCAGCACGCTCGGCGGTGAAAGTGCGTTCCATCTCGGCGAACAACGCCAGTAGCAGTACCGCCGCCCGGCCCATGCCCTCGTCGGCGGTGTCGATCCGGACCGGGTCGGCAAGAGATTTCACCCCGATCCCGCGCTCGCGTAGATCGTGGATGAGGTTCAGCACCTCCCGCGGGTTGCGGCCCAACCGGTCCAGGGTGTGCACCACGATCCGATCCCCGGGCCGGACGTAAGCCAGAAGCCTCACCAGGCCGGGTCGGTCGACAGTAGCGCCGGTCTTCTTGCCGACATAGATCCTCGGGTCCGGAATCCCGGCATCCGCGAGCGCGGCCAACTGGCGGCCGAGACTCTGTTTGGTCGAGCTGACCCGCGCATAGCCGAGATCCCAATCGCCTGCCGGGTGCTGATCCACCTTCACCATGACGAACCGTACCGGAAATCGATTCCGCACGCGGGTTCCGGAACGCACCCCAGCCAGGTTCAGTGGAACGACTTCCGGAACGATGGGCAATCGAATCAGCCCATGTCGCAATCCAGACGACGGCCCAACTATCTGCCGATGCGAAGTTACGTTCGACCTGTTCCACTTCCAAGGAAGCGGAGCAGGTAGCTGGCGGAATGCTCCCGCCGAACGCACTCGCTACTTTGCGGCTCGGGCCACGGACCTTAGTCCAGGGCCGAGACGAGCGGCACTACGTTCACGACGACGGCCGCACCACGGACGGCACCGCCCAGCCCGCCTGGTGACTCGGCGGGACACCTCGTGAGATCACAGAGGCTGCCCTAGCGGAAAGCTGAGTCGAGCGGCGTCGACCACCTGGGCAATGCTCATACCGGCCCAGTAGACCTTGGTGAAACAATGACCAACGGCTCCAACCTGTTAGCCACAGGCGATCGCGTGGCTATACCCGGTACTCGGTGTGTACACCGCGGAAATCATCGCTGCACCAGCATTCGCTCACCGATGCATAGCTGAACTAATGTTCAACCAGTGCTTGGACATTCACATGCGACCAGTGGCGCGTTGGCCTGGTCCGCGGCGGCAGCGGCGCTGCCGGTTACGGTGTTGACCTTTCCGGCTCTGCACGATGCGGCGGGGCATCTCGGCGTTGTCGATCTGCTGCTCGGGGTCTTCCTCACCGCGGGCGCGGCACTACTCCCCGACGCCGACCATCCCAACGGAACGCTCGCACACACTTTGGGTCCGATCACTCACTCTGCGTGCAAGCTCATCTCGTGGATCTCGGGGGGCCATCGCCACGCCACCCACTCCCTGGTATTCGTCGCGGCTGTCGGCTATGGCACCTGGGCGGGCGAGCACTGGCTCGGACGATGGTTCACGCTAGGACTTGTCTTCTTCCTCTTGGCCTTGGCCGTGCGAGCGTTGCATCTGTGCCCATCCGGCAATGAATTCAAGGCGTGGGGTCCCATCGTGGTGCTGGCCACCGCAGGCACCTTCGCTATGGACCACTGGATCACAGACAAGCCGGTCTGGTTTCCGTTCGCCGTCGGTCTCGGCGCTTTGGCCCACCTGATCGGCGATTGCCTCACCGATCACGGTTGTCGATTGTTCTGGCCGTTCGACCTGCGCGTCAGCTTCCCGATCATCGACCGAACCGGGAACAAAGTCGAGATCTGGATCGTGTCACCGCTTTTCACACTCGGCACCCTCGCCATTCTGTGGTACACGATCACCCACCAGCCCTGACACCAGGCCTGCCAGCCGCTGTCGGAGACGATTCGGCCGGCTTCGACTAGCGGAAGGGCGTGCGCCGCCATCAGACCCAGAGTTTGTAGTGGGCATTGCCACGAAATCGTTCTAGGAGCGCTCGGGCCATAGTGATATCGTGCATTGCCCCTGGCTCGAGCAGTGCAGTCTTGTCGTCCCCGAGCAGGGCCAGGTAGCGCTCGCGTTCGCGCTCCAAGCCGAACACTGCCACTGGATCAGCCGCGTTCCCGAGCCGTTCCAGACGCTGGGCGCGTTCACCGAACGCATCGCTGCCCGCTCGAACCATGTCGGTCCACTCTTCGGTCGTGGAGAAGAGATCCTTGTTGAAATCCGCAGCGGCGCTCGGTGCCAACCCATCGCGCTCCAGCGACCAATTCATCAGCAGTCGGGATGATCGGCCGTTGTAGTCATCGTCCCAAGGGTGTATGGAGACGAACCGTTGCTGCAGTTCGGACGCGAGCCGATAGGGGTCGACGCCACTCTGGTGACGCGTGTTGTACCAGGCGGACAGGGACTCGAGTTCGGTGCGCACCTCTTCCGGTGAAGAGATGCGGTATTTGATTCCACCGTGGAGGAAGGGCCCACCGTTTCCCGGGGGCCGGAATTCGAGGTAGGGATTCGCCTCGATGAGGCCGATCTCCCGGTCGGTCAACGGGTACAACTGGGGCGCCGACCGGCTGCGTTGGGTGAAAACGCCGCCACGGTCGGGTTTGGTGAAGCGCGACAACCGCTGATGCAGTTCGACCATGAACGGCACGCTCAACTCTTGATCACCGTGACGGCGCGCGAACGTGCGAGCATCCAAATAGCCTGCCCATTCCCGCAAGCCGAACAGCCACTCCGGACTTGTCTGACGAGAGACCAGGGCTACGTGCAGAAATGGTTCGTCGATCAGCAAACTCGATTCCAACGCACGCCGGGCCGGAGTGTGTAGCCCCAGTTCCGCCGATCGTCGATAGACCAGCGCCACAACCTCATTCACGTCGCTGATCGGTCGAACGTCGGCATGCACACCATGTGCGCCGCCCCCCGGCAGCGACGGTGCGTGTGCAGGCTTGGTGGAGCCGAAACGTTCGGCGAACTCGGCATCACCGCTCGTCGCGGCCGTGACGACATACCTGCTTCCGTCGGCCGCTGTGCGCATGTCGTCGTGCAGCTTGCCAGTTATCCGATAGGCGAGATCGACAAGTTCTCGTTCAGCTGAGGCGAGAATGTGCTTCAGGGGTTCGCCCGGTCTCAATTCAGGCATGGGATAGGCCGAGTGTCGGGTAGCTGCTGTTGCAGGGAAGACGTCATGGTAGTCCACATCATGAAGAGCGCTGCTCGATCTCGCTGAGTTTTCCTCGACTGCCCGCTCCGCCTGATCGACGTTGGCGGCGACGTTGGCAAGGCGAATCGATCTCTCCCGAAGCCCCCTCCCCTGGTTTCGGGCACTGCGAGCCAGCTGACTGCCGCGAGTACGGAGGGCTGGGCTGTCCTCAGCTGCTTTGTTTGTGGCGAGTTGGCTCGGTGAGATCGCATGGGCGAAAAACATCGTGAAATGCGCATATCTACGTAAGCTAATATTTATCCAGAGTGTTGTCCGATGGACACGCCAAGCCGGGTTTCGTAATCTCGTGCACCGCCGCGGAACCGCAACCCTGCCCTACAAGGATCTTGCACAGAGTTCCGTACTCCCCCATCAGCTCTGGAGTGAAACTCGCTTCAATATTGCGGCCACAGCACCGGAGTCCCCACGCACTACGACCACGGATGCCGATCACACAGGCCCCACAATTTCCCCAGCCCGAGGTCAGATAGTGCGAGATACCGGACAGCAGACGAAAGAGCGTGGCACACTCCCCCGTCGGCAGCCCCCGTGCGGGTACTGAGCCGAGGCGATCCTCAGCATTCGATCCGCTTCACACGCGGTGTATTGCACGGTTTCTTGCCGCACAACACGAGGTGGATCGGTGACGATCCGACCCGGAGCGACCGAGCCGGGTCGGATCGGTCGCTCCAGCCGAGCTTGCAGGTGGACGCGAATCCGGCGCAAATCAAGCGCCTCAGCGGGCGATGCGGGTTCACACGCCGGGATGCCGGCCGACCCGCACCGAGAGGGACGTGTCGATCAGCCGCGGCCATATCCTGCCGGCAGGTCAGAGGAGGTCTTCAGGGTCGGCGTCGGCCTCGAGACGGACATCGGCGGCGAACTGTGACTCCGGCTCGGTGGCGTCGGTGTGGGCGGTATACAGCAGCAGGCAGCCGCGGATGCCGTCGAGCAGGTCTTCCAGAAGGTCGAGGGCGGGACGCGCCGGATCGAGGTGGCTGATCCGGAACCCGGCGAGCATCGCCTCGCGAGTGTCGGCGTCGACGCCGAATTTGTGCGCCTGCGCCTCGATGTCGGCGACCCGGGCGACGAGACCCCATGGTGCGGGGACCCGGCCTTCGTGCACCGCCATCGCTTCGGCGATGAGGTCGACGACAACGTCGGTGGGAGTCTCGCCCGCGGTGAGCCGTTCGAGGACCAGGGTGGGGGTCTCGACTTGGAGCGCCTCGATGTCGTCGGCTTCGGTGACGACATCGGTGGTGGGCACACTTGCCACCTCCCCCGCCACTTCGGCTGCAGCATAGAGCCAATGGGCGGCGGCTACCGACGCGGAGGCGGGGTCGAGTTCGGTGAACAGTTCGATGGTCCCGAGCGGATCGGCGCGCAGGAGTGCGTCAGCGGCGTGGACCTGCGCCGGCGATACATCGGGTCGGGACAATTCGACGGCTTGTCGTGCACGGCCGGAGAGATCGCCGCGCTCGGCGGATTCGATGGCCTCCTGTTCGGTGCCTACTTCGGCGACCAGGGTATCGCGCAGGGTGTCGTCGCCGATCTCGTAGAGGGTGCGTCCGACACAGTGCGCCGATTCGATGACTCCACTGTAGGAGACCAGCAGTCCTTCGTCGGTGGGCAGGTTGGGAGTGCGCAGGCCGGCTTCGACTTCTTTGAAGTTCCTACGTTCCTCGGCACGGCGCCATGCCTCGCTGTTGGGGACGTCGGGGTCGCCCACCGCGCTGGCCGGGTGGGTGTAGGTGCGCCACTGGAACCGCGACAGTGTGGTGAGGTTCGACGCCAGGTCGGTGGCCTGGTCGATGGTCACCTGCGGGGGCAGTGCGGCCACGGTTCGGGCGAGGTCGCCGCGTCCGGTTGCCCAGATGGCGACAAGGGCGGAGCGGTCGGCGTCGAATGCGTATCGGGTCACTCGGGCAAGTCTGCTCGATCGGCGGTGAATGCGCGCGGTCAATCGGGACACCGGGTGACAGCTCGCTGCGTTTCTCGGTGGCTCGCTGGGACACCCGGGGGGTGAGTGTCGATCACGGTGATCCCCACCGAACCGCTGTCGGTTCCGCGGTCACGCGTATTCATGCGGGGCATGGCAAACACCGGTTACCGCGACTTCTCGCTATGGGCGTTGCCGGGTGGTAGGTAGACCGTGACAGTACTGCAATCGGCGACACGCACAGTCAGGCATGTCATCCAGCAACTTTCCAGTTACGCTATCGCGATGCGTACACGCAGACATCGCCGCGGGTGGGTGGCGCTGTTTGCCGCAGCGGCCGTATGGGTGACATCCGGTGTTTCTGCAGCTCATCCACCCAGGAAGGTGCCAACGCTCGGTGCGGATTTTTTGTGGGGTGTGGCGGCGTCCGGGTTCCAGTCCGAAGGGCATGCGCCCGACAGCAACTGGACGCGGTATATCGCCTCAGGAGCAACGGCGGACCCGTACCGGGATTCGGTGGATTTCACTCGCCGCTACATCGCCGATATCGATCTGGCGGCACGGTTGGGGGTGCGGGTCTACCGCGTCGGTATCGAGTGGGCGCGAGTGCAGCCGAGACCGGATACCTGGGATGAGACGGCATTCGGTTTCTACGACAATGTGATCGCCCGGATTCTCGCTGCCGGGATGCGGCCGATGCTGACGCTGGATCACTGGGTATATCCAGGCTGGGCAGTGGACCGTGGCGGGTGGCGCAACCAGGGCATGGTGCAGGACTGGCTGGTGAACATGCGCAAGGTGGTGAGCCGTTACGCGTCCCGGGATCCGTTGTGGGTGACATTCAATGAGCCCGCCGCATATGTCGGCACCGAGTTGCGCACCGGTGGGATCACCGTGGAGGAGGCGCCCGCGATGCTCGACCGGATCGCGCAGGCGCACAACGAGATCTACGACGTTATTCACGGTCTCCGCCCGAATGCGCAGGTGACCAGCAACCTGGGTTATGTGGCCGGCGCGGAGACGGAGGTCAACGGGCCGATCGTCGATCGGATCGCGTCGAAGTTGGATTTCATCGGCGTGGACTATTACTTCGCTCCACTGCCCGCGACCGGAGAGTCGGCGCAGGGCGGCTCGGAGGGAGGTCCGCCGATCTGGGAGTTGCCGGTGCATCCAGAGGGTATCTATTACGCCTTGCGGCATTACGCGCGTCAGTTCCCGGATCGGCCGCTGTATGTGGTGGAGAACGGCATCCCGACGGAGAACGGGAAGTCTCGCCCCGACGGCTATACCCGCGCCGACCATCTACGGGACACCGTGTATTGGTTGCAGCGCGCGAAGGCCGACGGCATGAACGTGATCGGCTACAACTATTGGAGTCTTACCGACAACTATGAATGGGGCTCCTACGCACCGCGGTTCGGTCTCTTCACGGTCGACGTGCTGACCGATCCGACGATGGCGCGCCGCCCGACGGAGGCGGTGGAGGTCTATGCCCGGCTCATCCGTGCCGGTGGTGTCGCCCCGACGTATGAGCCGACGCGCGCCGAGGTTCCCTGTCTGCAGATCGATGCGCCGGACACCTGCGCAGAGGAGGCGGGACTCGGCGAAGGCTGAGTGGGCGTCCGTCGGTCGGGGCCCCGCGGTGGTAGTACCGCGGCACGGCATGAGTCGTATTGCGGCAAGGCATGGATTCGACGAACTGGAGCAAGTCGACGCAGTCGGCCGGTTCGGTGCATGTGACACGCGTCGCGCCGAATTGGTCGGATCCGGCCGCGCGGACCGACTCGATCGAGCGAGCCCAATTGTCGATCGATCGACCGGTGTCGACGTTCGTGGTCGCGACACTCTCCGCCACAGAGGGCGAATGTGAGCAAACTCCCATAGTTGACATGTTAAGCGTGTCACAGGAATAGCGGCGTCCGGCAATCGACGGCGCTGTGATGACGCGCGACGTTCGGGTTCGCGTCACCCAGGTGAACGACAAAAGGCTTGATCAGCGCCGTCGGCAAAAGTTACCCATCGGTTGGGTCACAGTCGCTGGTCGGCAGCGCCGAGATCTGTGGTAACGCATGGGACATCGATCACGCTTGATCCGCTCCGCCAAGGCCCTTAACGTTATTTTTGTCGATGGCCGAAGTCGCCCATTCGAATTCCGCCTTACCGATAGTCGTGTTTCCGACCTCGGGGCATCGGCCCGATTCCGCCGTTATTGCTCTGGGCGAGTGAATAATTCACGCGGCACCGCAGAAACTGGAGCAATGACCCAACCAACCCCCTGGCAAGTGAACGATGCGCGATCCCGTCGGAACCAGGGTTCCGACCGCCCGACCCTCAGCGCGACGCCACTAGGGGTGGAGCGCCGGGCGGATTGGGGCTATCTGGCTGTCGCGGCGGGCAGCGTGATCACCTTCATCCTTTTGTTCCAGCCATGGCTTTCGGCGTCCGGGTCGGACGGCGAGGTCAGCACCGACGCCTTCGGTCGCGTCGACGAGGTCGCCAGTAGCTTCGACGAGTGGACGGCGTCCCGGGATACGAACATCAGCAGCGTCTGGGGCTTCCTGGCCGGCGTCGTACTCCTGACGACTGTGTGCGCGGTGGTGGCGCATCATCGGATGCGCACCGCGGGGCTCAGCCGACTGGTCATGGCTTCGAGTACGGCCGCGGCGTTTCTGGTCCTGATCACCATGGTGTATCTCGACGCCAAGGGGACCGAACTGCGCAGCCTGATCGACCAGCCCAAGGAGCACGGGTCGCTGCTGGACAAGTTCTTCGGTGAGTCGACGACGTCGGATACCGATGCCCGGCACGCGGCCAGCGCAGGCTTGACTCCTGCCGCGATGGTCGGTGTCGTGGCGGCGTTCACCACCGCGGTGGTCGCGCTCGCCCAGGGCATCCGCCGGTTCGCCGACAACCTCCTGGGGCGCGTCCCGGCGGCGCAGGCGGCTACGACGCAGCCCGCAGTGGCGGTCGCGGTCGCGGTCGATGAGGCACGGACCGACCGGATGCCGCCCGAATGGGACGAACTCGTTTTCGACGATGATGTAGTCGCCGTCCTCACCTTGGTGCAAGACCCATCGGCCGTATCGTCGCTCGAGGCGCCTGATCACCGGTCGCGCATCCCGATACTCATCGGCTGACAACGCCAGGGGTGGCGCCCCCCGGGACCGGGGGGGGGCGAGGGCGGGGCGCCCGCCCAGCGGGGGCGGCCGCCACGAGGTGCATGACCCCCCGGGCCGGGGCCCCCACGCCGGGCGCGATACTCGT
>NZ_JBEZDE010000030.1:0-88547 GCF_040648115.1 Nocardia sp. NPDC049190 | reverse complement strand
ATCGAGGTCTGTCTTCACAAACCGACGTCGATACCCTCCGCCATGCCAAAACTCGAGCCCTCACGCCCCGAACCGATTAGGAATCACTCGTCTAGTGCCTCGTCAAGCAACCTTGGGTAGGTAATCGGGTCGTCGGATCTTGGAGTTGACGGCGAACTCGCGTTTGGGTTGGGCGTGGTGGTTGTACCAGCGGATGTAGGCGCCGATCGCGGCGTCTTGTTCGTCGTGGCTGCGGTGGTCGGTGCCGTTCAACGCGAAGTAACGCAAAGCCGCGAATTCGGACTCGATCCAGTTCAACCACGACGAATAGGTCGGCAAGAACACCAGTTCCACGCCGTTGGCCCCAGCCCAGGCACGCACCTCGGCTCGCTTGTGTGGGGAGAAGTTGTCGGCGATGACGTAGAGCCTTTCGCCGGGCCAGCGCGCCCGCAGCGACTTCAACAGCGACAGGAATTCCTGCCACCGCTTACGATCACGGATCCGATAGTGGATCTTGCCGGTCTTCAGATCCAGCGCGCCGAGTAGGTGCCGCACACCCTGCGTGCGCCGGTAGGTCGCCCGCAACCTTCTCGGCTTTCGTCGCGAGAACCAGCCGCGACCAGCACGTGGTTGCAGGTTGAGCGGGCCGAACTCGTCCACGCAGACCACTCGCCCGTCGACGGGCGGATGATCGTAGAGATCCAGGACGCGGTTCATCTTCACGGTGAACTCCGGATCGGTACCCGCTTTCCAGGTCTTCACCGCTCGCCACGACACCCCCTCGGCTTTGAGGATCTTGCGTAGCGTCTCGCGGCTGATATCAGCGATCGCGTTGACGGCCAGTACTTCTCGTAGCTTCGACAGACTCCACACCGAGAACGGCCAACCCAGATCCCGCGGGCAGCACCGACCGATACAAGCGATGCGTTCACGCGTCGCTCGATCCACCTTCTTCGGCCTTCCCGCGCTCCATTTTGGGTCCAGAGCCTCGAACCCCCGTTCGTTGAACTCGTGGATCACCTGCCGCACGTACGCTTCGCTGACCTGCATCAACCTCGCGATCGCAGGGACCGGCTGCCGCTGCGCAGAGGCCATCACCACGATCGCTCGTCGCGTCCTGATGGGTTGTTTGCTCGTCTTGGTGATCCTCTGCAACCGACGCCCCTCCTCCGAGGTCACCGCTCGCACAAACACTTCCGGCTTCCGGGCCACCGGCACCACCTCCACCGGCAGCATCACCCACCACATTCCCAGGATCAACCCGACACCCGGTTACCGAGTCAACCTACTTGGACGAGGCACTAGATCTCTACACGCGGCCCGTTGGTTTCCCGTTCGATCCCGAGGCGTTCGATCACAGCCTGGTCGACCGCATGGGGCCGACGGCGGGTCCGTTCGTCGTGCAGTCCACCGACCGCACCCAGGGCCGGATCGTGCTGGCCCGCAACCCGAACTGGTGGGGGACGACGCCGAAGCTCGACACCATCACCTACAGCGTGCTCGACCATACGGCGTGGGTGGGCGCGCTGCAGAACAACGAGCTCGACGCGGTGCGTCTGGCCACGATCGACGAGGCCAAGACCGTCCGCAACACCGCGGGCCTGGTCATTCGCCGCGCGCCAGGTAATCGCTGGCGACACATCACGTTCAACGGAGCGCCCGGCGCCATCCTCGCCGATCCGAAACTGCGGGTGGCCATCTCGAAGGCGATCGACCGGCAGGGAATCGCCACCGCGACCCAGAACGGTTTGGTCGAGAACCCGAAGCCGCTGAACAACGGGCACCCCGAGCATCGCGCAGATCGCCGCTATCAACACTGACGCGGCTCGTCGATCACGTCGAAACCGACAACCCTCCGAGGGTGCCGATCAACCGGTCCGCGGTCTCGACCGCCACAGCCCGATATGACTCGGCCGCTATCGGTGTGAACGCAGGCACCAGCGACCGCAGCCGCCGATGATCGGCTGGGTCGGTTGACAACAACAACCGCCCCGACAACTCCACAAAACCACGGCGCTCCTCGGGACCCGCACGTCAGGGCTCCGCGTGCCCGGTGCTGCCTGCACCGGAAACGGCGATCCCTGAGAACCGACAAGGGATCGTCCAACAGACCCTTGTCATGCGGATCGAACCACGGCAACGACTCCGAAAAACCCGAGCCCACCATGCACAGGGTCTAATCGCCCGTAGAAACTCGAAAGCGGAGCTTCCAAACACTCCTTTTGAGGGAGGTTGGAAGCTCCGCTTCCCTTGCTCGAAGCCTGAACCCATGCCCCATTTTGAGGGGGGTACGAAATCCGTCACTTCATTCCAGGGCCTCTCCGTTTCCGGCGAGGCGAGCTGCTGAACACTACTTTAACCTTACCTTTCGCTCGGCGCAATACCGATCGACACATCAGGCATCGATTCATCATCAAACGACACGTCGAACACCGAATCATTCGACACCGGCGTACGGCAGGTGACCTCCAGATCCCCAGGTCCGCAACCGATCGCACTCGATGACATCCGGCTCCACCCCCGCCGGACAGCGGCCTCTCGGTCCTGAGCATTTCGCGATCACTGATTCAGTCAACAGTCGATGAGTTCCTGAACCGTCCGGCTGTCCGGCGCGGCGCGACGACCGATCACCTCCGACCGACGCACCGCCAGTTGCCAATGAGCCTGGCCCGCAGTAGCACACCACGCTCCGCCACCGAATCATCGGCCATCCCGGAGCCCGATCCACCCGTTGTGAACACGAGTACAAGCGAAAGCACAGTAATGCACACGAGTTCAAGACACGCCGATGATCGAAGCCCCGTGCACCGACACACCAAAACCACAGTTCAGCGGTGAACGCGACTTCGAACACTCGCAATTCGGTCTGGCGCGGCCGATGTTCGACAAACGAAGGCCAGCGTCCTCAGTCGTCGATCGATAGTGCGTCGAGACCTTGCCTTTGGAGCAGCTGGTGCTCGTGTGCGTACCTTCTGCCTGTCGGAGTCAGGCGGAATTGGAGCACTTGGTGTTCCCAGTGCCGCGCGTGATCCAGGTGGTCGACAACCGCTCGTAGGAGTCGATGCGGTCCAGCATTCCCGCGGACTCGACGACATTGCGCAACTGACGTCGCCCCCTGCCCTCGCGTGTACGGCTTGCGCAGCGCAGTCACCAGAAGACGGGCTGTCTGGCGCAGCTGCGGCTGGTATCAGCCATCACCTTCGGCTCCTCGTGCACAGCCGTATACGCGCCGACGCGGGTCTTCTCCAGCTCGCGTACCTGATCGCTGGCCTTGTCCAGCTGCCGCGTCAATGGCTGGACCATCGCTTCGAGGGCAGCCTTGCGTAGTTCCATGTCCCTGCCACGGCCTCGTCAGGGTGTCGCACCATGGACCCGTTCGACGCATCACGCGACGCGATCACCGCGACCCCGATGAAACGCGGTGCAAGCCAGAGGATACCGCCCGAAGTTCGCGCGCTGGCGGCGCGAGTCTGTCGGTGGCCTCGCGTAGCTTGAACGCGAATCGACCGACCAGGTGAGGGAGTGCGATGGTCCCCAACGGGGGTGATCTTGCGTGGGAACGAACGGCCGTG
This sequence comes from Nocardia sp. NPDC049190, assembly GCF_040648115.1. Lineage (NCBI taxonomy): Bacteria > Bacillati > Actinomycetota > Actinomycetes > Mycobacteriales > Nocardiaceae > Nocardia > Nocardia sp. NPDC049190. The sequence goes on along the minus strand of NZ_JBEZDE010000030.1, from coordinate 84,996 downwards.
GTGCCGGTGGTGGCGGGTGTCGCGCCACGCAAGCTGGCAAAGGTGCCGTTCGTGGAATTGGCCGACGGCAGGCTTCAGGGCGTGGTATCCAGCGGCTCGGATATCGCCCGCGTCTATGTCTCGTCGGTGGCGGCGCGGACGCACCGGCTCAGTTGCAGTACGAACAACAATCGTCCCTGCGGTGGGTTGTCCGCACACGATTACGGCGGACACATCACCCCTTGCAAGCACATCATCGCGCTGATGGCCGAGGCGATGCTGCAATACGGGCAGGCACGGGTGGTGCGCTACCTGGAAGCCGAAGTAGCCGAGGACAATTCGATGCGGTTGAGCCCACAGAGCACGCTCGAGCCCACCCCCGCGGCGGTGGTGTTCAGCAGGTTCCTCCGACATCTGGCCTACCTGGAACTGCCTGACAGCGCCTTCGCGATCCCGGAGCTGCAGTGGTTCCCCGCGACAGGAGGCCGCTGATGCTCGGCATACAGCTCGCACAACTCCTCGACACACTGCCCGCCGGCGTGTCCGCGGCCGTCGACGTCGTCTCCGCATTCGACGACGGACTCGTGCCCGGTCTCGCCCGGCTCGGTCCGGAGCAGACCGCCGCGTACACCGCGTTGAGCAGCGCACTCGGCGGCTCGCCACTGGCGGCGCCGGTGGCCGACGCGGTCGAGAAGCTCGGTGTCGGCGCGATCGGCCCGGACGAGCTCGCGGTACTCGCCGGCGGCCGCGCCGCCCTGCTCGGCGCGGTCCACGACGCGTTACTCGACGCATTCGACACCTCGCTGAGCCGAACCAGAAATATCTGGAGTCCGGGCGATTCCACACCCGGACCGGCGGCGAATGTCGCCGTCGCCTGCCGGTCGTGGCTGCAAGAACTCGCCATCACCGGATGGCGCGGCGTCGACCACGAACTCGTCTCCGCGGTCGACCAGACGGTGGAGGCGCTGCTGGCCGATCCTGGTTCCCGCAGGCTTGCGTTTCTGCTGGACGGACTAGCAGCCGAGCTACGGGCCTGCTGCCCGGTCGCGACCATGGACCGGCTGCCTGTCCGCCGATGGGCCGATTTGTGGAGCCGTGCGCTGCTACTGTCCTGGCGCGGTGCGGATTCCAGCGCTTACCGAGCGGTTTCGGGTCGTCTGCTGCCACTGGTCGTCGATGTGCACGAGCACGGGACGGCAGTACAGATCCAAACGCACGCTGTGCTGGAGGATGCCGACGGCGCCGTACACCGGGTGCGAGTGAGCGTCGCGGCGGCGAAGGTGGACACGATCGTCGGCCCTGCCGTGTGGCAGTTGTTCGGCGCGTATCCGCGGCTGATGACCGCACTGGCCGAACGACGCTGTCTGGACCTCGCGCAGATGCCGCTGGCCCCGAGCGGTGACCTGGTCTGGCGAGACGATCACGCCGAGGTCGGCGAGCCCGCCGATCCGTTCGCCACCGCCCACGTTCGGTTGGCGGCCGCGACGGCGCCCGCGGTGCCGCCACTGGACCGCGATCCGGTCCATATCGCCGAACCGGTGCTGATCGAGAATTACCGGATCACGGGCGACACACTGGAACTCGAGGGACACCGTGTCGCGCTCGAGCTGGACCGACTGCCCCGTTGCGGACCACTCACTCCCGCGGTCGTGACCTCCTCGACAGCATGCCTCGGCCTGATCCGCTTTGACGCGGGCAGCTGGAGTCTGCGCCCCCTCGCGGTGCGGGCGAAGTCGAAGGGGAAGATCGTCGAGGTGCACGGCGGCGACTGGGCCTGCGGTCCGACCGACCCGAAAGTGATCAAGGCACAGGCGAAATCGGGTGACGCGTTGGCGGTGTTGCGCGAACGGGCGGGACGGTTGCTTCGCGCATGACCGAGTCCGACGAAACGCGCCGCCAGATCCTCTACTGGCGTCTACTGACCCAACTATTCGACAACGAACCGCAGCCGACGCTGGAAACGGCGAGTGTCGCCATCGTCGAAGATCTGAACCTGCCGCCCGTTCTGCTCGACCCCGGCGTGTCCGTCGACACCGTGGTCCAGCGGTTTCCGGACCTGGCCGTGGCCTTCGCCGCGCTCGCCCCGCGACCAACCTCCGGCACCGAGGATCCGCGAGTTCGGGTGCACAACGCCGCGCTGATGTCCAAGTTGTTGCTCAACGTCTTCGCGACCGGAGCTGACAACGTTTCCGCGACCCAACTCGCGCACTGGCAAAGCGACGCGAACTGGTTGCGCCAGGGGCTCGGCGACGAGCAGGCAGCCACAACCACCGGGGTCCTCGCAGACCTGGAGGCGGACCTGGTCGCGCGGATGCGGCTACGCGAAGTGCTGGCCGATCCGGCACTGGCCGGGCAGCTCACGCCGAGTATGTCGCTGATCGGGCAACTGCTGCGGGACAAGGCCAACCTGTCCGGCGTCGCGCTGGCCAACGCCAAAAGTTTGATCCGACGGTTCGTCGACCAGGTGGCCGAGGTGCTGCGCACCCAGGTCCAGCAGGCACGCACCGGCACCCTCGATCGGTCGGTGCCGCCGAAACGAATCCTGCGCAACCTCGACGTGGACCGCACGATCTGGAAGAACCTGACCAATTGGAACCCCGACGACGAGCGGCTTTATGTGGACCGCCTGTTCTATCGGCACACCGCCGCACGAACTGCTCCCGCCAGGATGATCGTGGTGGTCGACCAATCCGGTTCGATGGTCGACTCCATGGTGAACTGCACCATCCTCGCGTCGATCTTCGCCGGGCTGCCGAAGGTGGACGTCCACCTGATCGCCTACGACACCCGCGCACTGGACCTCACGCCGTGGGTTCACGATCCGTTCGAGGTGCTATTGCGCACCGAACTGGGCGGCGGTAACGACGGCCCGGTCGCCATGGCCATGGCACAGCCGAAGATTTCCGACCCGAAAAATACTGTGCTGGTGTGGATTTCGGATTTCTACGAGTTCGAATGCTCCCAACCCCTGTTCGAGGCCATGACCGCGGTGCACCGTTCCGGCGTCAAACTCATCCCGGTGGGCTCGGTGAACAGCTCCGGCCACCAGGACGTGAACCCGTGGTTTCGCGAGCGCTTCAAAACTCTTGGCACGCCTGTGATCTCGGGTCACATTCACAAGCTCGTGTTCGAGCTCAAACGCTTTCTCGACTGAGGAGACTCCCATGACAGACGACCTGTTGCGCGCCCCCGCCGAAGTCAAGTTCGCCGAGGAACTCGACTGGCTCGAGTCGATCGATGATAGTCCCAAGCCGTTCTCCTGGCGGTTGAGCCCGAAGATGGTGCGGTTGTTCATCCTCGGCTCCGAACGCGCCGACGGCCTCGACCGGCAGATCGACCAGAAGTGGTTCGGTGACCGCAGTTTCGTCGAACGCAGCATCGTGACCTTGGCCTCCGACCGTGGCCTGCTGCTCATCGGCGATCCCGGCACCGGCAAGAGCTGGCTTGCCGAGCTGCTCTCGGCGGCCATCAGCCGGAACTCGACCCTCGTGGTGCAGGGCACGGCGGGCACGACCGAGGACCACATCAAGTATTCGTGGAACATCTCCATGGTCATCGCGAAGGGACAGTCCAGGGAGTCGATGATTCCCTCCCCCATCATGACCGCCATGGAACAGGGTGTGATCGGACGGTTCGAGGAGCTGACCAGGTCGACCAGCGACGTGCAGGACGCGCTGATCTCCATCCTGTCCGAGAAATACGTCTCCATCCCGGAGCTCGACGACGACAACATCGTGTTCGCGCAGCCGGGCTTTTCCATCATCGCCACCGCCAACAGCCGCGACCGGGGCGTCAACGATCTGTCCTCGGCGCTCAAACGACGGTTCAACTTCGTCCGTATCCCGGTCGTGACCAACAAGCGCAGCGAAGCGGAGATCGTGCGGTTCCGGACGGCGGAGTTGTTGCGCAGGCACCGAATCGAACTCGACGTGCCGCCGACCCTGCTGGACATCCTGCTGGAGAGTTTCGCCGATCTGCGCACCGCCGCGGCCGCGGCCACCAGCGACGACGAGAAGTTGGAATCGGCGCTGTCCACCGCGGAGCAGATCGGCGTGCTCGAGGACGCAATCCTGCACAGCCAGTTCTTCGGCGACCGCACGCTGCGCGCGCAGACCCTCGCCGGATCGCTGGTCGGCTCCTTGGCCCGGCGCGCGCCCGAGGACCTGGCAATCCTGAACAAGTTCTGGCACGGCGTCATCGAGCCGCGCAGCAAGAAGACAGGCGGCGAGTGGTCACCGTTCCTGGAGGGTGGTCGCGAGGCCATCGCGAGGCTGTCGTGACCTTCGACGCGCTGCGCGAGCAGCTGGCCGTGGCCGCCACCGCGTTCGCCGACGAGCCGGGCTCGGCGCGGGAGATTCTCGCGGGCATGGTCGACGATGTCGACCGAGCGCTGCGCGAAGAGCTGGAGATCTTCCCGGTCTGCCATCACTCCCCGGCCTCTGCGCTGGCGATGGTGCGCAGACTGCGCGACATGCGTCCCACCGTCATCTACCTGGAGCTGTGCGAGGATCTGCGGCCGTTGCTCGATGAGCTGCGCAACTGCCGGCTCCCGGTCGCGCTGCAGGCATTCGCGGGCGAACTCCACGGTTTCCCGGCCGAGTGGGCGCCGCTGTCGGTGATCGCCCCGATCACCGAGGCGTCCGCCGAGTACCAGGCGATCGCGTACGCGCTCGACAACCCCGATGTCGAACTGGTCCTGGTAGACCGCTCGGCCGACCACGTGTTCCAGTGGACACCAACCGACCACCAGGACACGCACGAACAGGCCGACCTGGACAGCGACGACGACGCCTTACACGGTGACGCCGTCGGCATCGACCTCGGCGACTTGCGACCACATTTCGCCGAACTGGAACAGCACCTGCTGCATCACGGCAAGGTACGCCACTGGTCGGAATGGTGGGACCAATATGTCGAACAGCCGCTGACGAACGCCGACTACGACACCTACCGGCAGGTGATGGTCATGATCAGCAGTCTGTTCCGCCGTCTGCGCCGCACGGACACCGACTGCGACGAGGACCGCGAGCGGTATATGTGGACCCGGATACGCGAACACCTCGCCGCGACCGGCGCCGACCCGTCCCGATGCCTGTACGTGTGCGGCGCCTTCCACGCAGCGAGCCGGGTCGAGCAGTTCGGCCTCGGTTCCGACGCAGAGCCTTACCAGATCACGCCGAGGTCGGCGACCACGTGGCAGTACGGGTTGATCCCCTCCAGCCACTCGGCGATCGAAGCACAGTTCGGGCTGGCCTCCGGCTCGGTCTCGATCGCCGCGATGACCTGGTCGAAGGGTCTGCGCCGCAACCGACTTCAGCCGTTTCGACTCAACGGTCAGCAAGGAGTCCGGACCACAAGCGGACAACACCGCACGGCGACGACAGAGGCGAAGCCAGTTGCGGATCGACTGTCCGGCTTCCTGTCCCGGCCGCCGGCGCTGGACGATGTGGATGAGGCCGAACTGCTGGAATGGTCGGTCGACATCGTCCGTCTCGCCCGCCGCAACGGATATCTGGCCAGCACCGCCGATGCGATCGCGGTGTTCGAGACCGCCGTCCTGCTCGCGAGCCTGCGTGATCGGGCCCGGCCGACCCCGTACGACTTCCAGGACGCCGCGGTCACCTGCCTCGAGAAGGATCACGTGCCAGGTCGGCGCGACGTGCGCAGGCTGTGCGAGATCATGCTCGGCGGCGACCGGATAGGCCAGGTCGGCTATGCGGCACTGCCGCCACTGGCCAGGGACGTGCTCGATCGGCTGGAACCGCTCGCACTCGACCCGACCAAGCGCACCGTCCAACGCGCGCTGCTCGATCTGCGGGCCGCACCGCATCTGCGGCCGGTCTCGGATCTGTTGTGGATTCTTCGGCAGTTACTACCGTCCGAGGCGGTGCGCCCGATCATGGGCACACGCTCGCTCGGTGACCGGCCCATCCAGGAGAGCTGGGATCTGGCGCTCGGCAAGCATCAACGCGCACTCGTCCAGCTCGGCTACGAAGGCGTCAGCGTCGAGCAGGTATACGAGCGGCGGCTGCGCGCCACGGTCACCGCGCCGGAGGCGACGGCCGCCGACGCGCTGGTTGCCGTCGAGGAGGCACTGCTGTACCTCGGCGGGCAGCGGCTGGCGAACGACCTCGGCAACCGAGCGGTCAGCCTGCTCGCCGCCGAGCGCACGGTCGATGACGCGCCGGAGGTGCTGCGCCGAATTCGGCGCCTGCTCGGCCATTTCCGCACCGTCGACGCCGCGCTGCCGGAATGGTGCGAACGCTTCGTCACGGCAGGATACGCGCACTACTGCACCTTGCTGCCGACGGCGTTCAGCGATGAGGAAACGGGTGTCCGACAGGTCGCGGCCATGCTCGGCTTCCTGTTCGGGATGGAAAATCTCGCGCTGTCGCTCGGCTGCGACCACACGCAGCTGGAGTTGGCGGTACGCCAATCGCATCCGGAGGCGCCCGCCAAAGTAGCGCTGCTGTGGGCTACGCGCTGCCAGCTCGGCATGCTCGCGCTACCCGAATTGCGCGACCGCTGCGCGGAAATGTTCACCAATCCGCTTGTGGTACCGGCTCTTCCGCAGTATCTCAGTGGGTTCCTGCACGCGCTGGAGCCCGCACCGACACTGAAGCCGTTCGTCGTGGAGGTGCTGTCGAAGGCCTTCGGTAGTCTGCCCGACGCGGTGCTGCTGCCGTGGCTACCCACGCTCATCACAACACTGCGCGACCAGGCCGACGACCTGGTGCCCGCGCTGGTCCGCGAAGCGGGCCGAACGTTTCCCGCCACCCTCTCTGCCATCGACAACTGGACGCCACCTTGGGCGGCCCCACCCACACCCCCGGCCGCGTCGAGACCAGCGCCCACCGGTGGCGCGGAGAGTGTACTCCTGCACGCACATTCGGCGACCTGCGATGCGCTGACCGCGCTATTGGGTTACGAGACGGGTCGGCGCCCGGCTCCGGGCGCCGACCCTGAGCTCACCGCCCTGCTCGACAGCTTTCCGTCCACGGTCGACGCACTCGCGACTGAGCTTTGGGCAGCTGGCTGAACCGGTCAGCCGATGCTGGACAGCATCGGCCGAATCCAGGACGACCGAGTTCCACGCACCCGGAGCCTGATCCGGGTCGAGGACTGATCTCGCTGGTGCGGCGCATACCTCGATGCGTGCGCCGCACCGGAGGCCGGCGCGACGGTGATATCGCCGCGACGGCGCCGACCACGGCAGGACTGAGCCCGCCGTCGATTCGGACGCCTAATCGCCCTGTTCAGATGCCGCCCGTCGGTGTCTCGCTCCGCTAATGTTCGTCCATGGTGCAGACGAGATTCACCGAAATGTTCGGGCTTACCTATCCGGTGATGTCGGCCCCCATGGCCCTGCACAGCGGCGGGACACTCGCTGCCGCGATCTCCGCTGCCGGGGGCCTCGGCTGTTTCGGGGGTACGCATCCCTGGAAGGGGCCCGACTGGATCCGTGCGGAGATCGCGACCATTCGTGCCAGGACTGACCGGCCGTTCGCCGTCGGGTTCATCACGCCGTTCCTCCCTTTCACCGAGCCACTGTTCGACGCCGCGCTGGCGGAGCGGCCGGACGTCGTCGCCTTGTCGTTCGCCGATCCCGAGCCGTGGCTCGCCCGGGCCAAGGACGCGGGCGCCCGGGTGATATGCCAGGTCCAGAACTACGAGGACGCTGAGGCGGCGGTTGCCGCAGGGGCCGATGTCCTCGTGGCACAAGGCAACGAGGCCGGCGGCCACACCGGGGCAATGGGCGTGCTGCCCTTCCTGACCGGGATCGTGCGGAGGTACCCGGATGTCCCGGTGCTGGCCGCGGGCGGCATCGGCGACGGACGAACGCTCGCGGCCGTCCTCACCGCCGGTGCGGACGGTGCGTGGCTGGGCACGGCATTCCTCGCCACCCCCGAGGCGGTTGAGGTACATGACACGCACAAGCGCCTGATCGTCGCGAGCGACGGCAGCGACACGGTGTGGACACGCGCCTACGACATCGTGTCCGGTTTGCCGTGGCCGACCGGTGTCGCCGAACGCGTCCACCGCAACCGGTTCACCGACGAGTGGTCGGAGCGTGAATCGACACTGCGCGACCGCGCGGAGGAATTCAGGCCCGCGGACGGCGTCAGCCCGGTCGAGGCGCCGCCCGATCCCGACACGAGCGAGATCATCTACGGCCAGTCGGCGTCTTTCGTCGACGGCGTACGCCCGGCCGCCGACGTAGTCCGTGCGATCAGCGACGAGGCCGAAGCGATCCTTGCCTCGCGGCCACGTTCGCTACTCGGCCGACCGACAACCTGATCGGCGGGGCAGCGGGACCGCTGTCCTTCGCACCGGCACGTGGCGACCGCGTCGAAACGCGGGCTGGTCGTACCGCGACGCTCAGACAGTGAACGCTTGTCGGCCAGGTCGGATGCGATGCCATGCCACAGCCAGGAATACCAGCAGGCCGAGCAGAGGAAGAGTGGCGATTGTCCAGCTCAGAAGTAATGGAGGGCCGGGTTGGTCGAGAACTTCGACGCCATCGAGAGTTCCGTCCCCGTGCCCGAGCGGGCCGTCGATCGCGAAGCCCAGGCGGTAGGTGCCCGGACTGTCGAATGCTTTGACGTCCAGGCCCCAGTACTCGCGTTTGCGGGGATGACGGACCAGTGGCGTGTCACGCCTACCCGGCCTGATGCCGGGTCCTGCCAGATGTAATTTTCCGGATTTGTCCGCGATGCCCCCGTCCGGCATGAACGTGAAGTCCAGCGACTTCATCGCGCGTATCGGCCAGACAGAGAAGCCGACGGTGACCTCGTAAGGGCCGGCGTGGACATGTTCGGTGTGCACGATGTCGACAGGTGCGTATGCCGACGCAGGGGCGACGGCGAGCAAGGACAGCGTGCCGATTGCGAACAGGGTGAACGCCACTCGGTAGAGCCGAGCGATCAGAGGGTTGCGAGTGGTCATCGAAGCTCCTTGCCGAGGGGCGCGAGGGTGCGCAGCATGGTGGCGAATCTGCCGCCGAGGAAGCCGGCGAGCACGCCCAGCGGTATCCCGACGAGAGCGACGGTCACGACATCGGCGGGGGCGATGTGCGCCGCCGGATAGGTCAGGGCCCTTTGCAGCGGAAGACTGACAGCGACGATCAATCCCGCTGCGGCGCCGGCGATCAGCAGCGCCTTTCCGGTCGCGAGGCCGTGGGTGCGGGCCAGCCGGAACAGGCATTCGATCGCCGCGGCCGCCACGATCAAAAACATGGGTATGAGACTCGGCAGCTCCGGTGGATACGGCTGGAGATTGTCACGCAGCGGGAGCCCGATCGCCGAAGCGTAAGTTTCCGCGGCCCACGGCGAGAACCACCACAGGATCGCCTGCATCCCCGCGAGCGCCGCGGCGACGGCGACAGCCGCGCCGGGACGGGCCAGCAACGTCGCGCCGAGGATCAACAGCATCGAGGAGAACAGGATTGTGCCCAGCACGATCGGATCGACCGGCAGCGCCAAGGTGGTCAGCGCGAAGGCGGGGAACGGCGCGAAAGCGATCAGGATCGGGATCGCCAGCACAACGCCGAGCTTGCCCCAGAATTCGGCGACATCGGCGGCGAAGACGATGATGCTGCCGATCATGGTGATCGAGATGGACAGGAACAGCGCAACGTGGGAAGGCGTGTTCAGTACCGCGTCGAAGCCATAGATCGAATGCCACTCGAGGTCCAGCAGACCGTAGAGCAGAAAGGATGCGGCGCCCGCGCCGGCGACCAGATAACCCACCGGGGCGGTCATGGCTGCGCCGAACACCCGAATCGGTGTGCCACCCGCACGCGGCACGGGACGTCCGGCTCGTTGCGCCGAGGTGGCGATGAGCACCATGGCGAGACTCGCGAATCCGGATATCGCGCTGCCGGAATACAAGAGCAGATGTGGCAGGGTGAAGAAGGTGTCCGGCCCGACCGCCGCGTGCCATTGGATATCCCAGCTGATGCCGACAATCGTGACAACGGTGCCGAGGAGTACCGTCCAGGCGCCCAGGCGGGCCGCGGCGCCGCTGGATTCGGCGGGGCGTGCGATGGGTTCGGCGTGGTCGGCAGTCGCGTCGAATGGTACGGGGGTCGTCATGACAACCAGGTCCTTTCGTCAGTCATGCCGCGGCGGTGTTGCGCGAGCAGGTATGTCATCCGCTGATCCAGAGCGGCAGCATGAGCCGGTCGAGGCCGTCGATGGACAGCCACAGTTCCCACGGACCGGTCATCATCAGGGGCACCGCCGCGGCACAGTAGCGACCTGATCCCGTATAGGCGGCAGTGGCGGACGGCCCCGCATTGCCCATGAGCGGCGCGATCGGTTGAATCTGCACGACGGCGTGCTCTACCGGGCTGCCGGCACGATCGGTGATGGCGATCTCGATATCGGTGTCGCCCACCCGTGGGCGGTCGACGGTGAGGGTGACGACGTGGCTGGGCGAGCCGGTATAAAACACAAGCGATTCGGCTGTGCTCGGCCACATCGGATAAACGATCACCAGCACCGCGGCGGCGATCCCCGCAATGGCTGCCACTACGCGCCGGGAGCGCGGGAGGTGTGTCACGGCTTCCCGTTTCGAGGTGGATGTGATCACCGCCCAGGTCCTCTGGTCGAGTCTGCCCCGATATCGAGCAACACGGGCACGGTAAGGATGGTGTAGTGCCGTTCGACCTGTATCCAGAGGCGGTAGGAGCCCGCCATGGGGAAGGTATAGGTGAACGGCACGTCGGGTCCGTACGCAGCGACGGTCTCGTCGGGAGCGCTTTCGCCGTTGACCGGTGGCATGAGCATGCGGCTCATGGTCGTATCGGCGTGGGCCGTACCGCGGGGCACGCTGCCCGTACCGTGCATCCCCGGCATGGTATGCGAGCCCGGCGGCATGTCGCGTAATCCCGGGCTCGGCATCGCACCCATCGAGTGCGCATGTCCCCACACGGGCGAGTTCGGCACGGCGGCAGCGGCATCGGCCGATCCGGCGGCGGATAGCGGACCGGCCACGATCAAGTGCCCGACCATACCGAGCCAGGGTTGCAGGTCGGCGGTGTCGCCGATCGCGACCGTGATCGTGACGGGCGCCGCGGCCGTCGGGGGCGTCGTCGTCGCGGTGACGAGGGTGTCACCCATCATCATCGACCCGGTGGTTGTGGCGCCGTCGAGGTGTATCAAGGCCTGCGGCGCGGCTGGTGACACGCCCGCTGACTCACCTGCCGAGACCATGAAACCGGTGGCGGCGCGGACCATCTGAACTCCACCACCGCGACGGACCAACTCGGCGGACAACGCATAGCGTCCCGGCTGCGGCGCGGCCAGATGAACCTGATAGTGACCGGGTCCGGTGCGGATCGGGTGTAGATGCTCCAGCTCGCCGGTCGGTCCTATCACCAGCAGATGCATCAGCGCACTGTCGTGAATGAGCAGATCATCGACGGGCGCACCGGTCGCCCCGTCGATGAGGCCGAGTCCGAGATCACCGGGCTGCCCCGCGATCAACGGATCACCCTCGACAACCAGCATGGCCGGAGGGCGGGAGAAATCCGCGATCAACGGCTGGTTCAACGAATAGGGGTCGGCGACATTGTCCATGGTGGGGTCGAGTGCGATGCCGGGCTGCGGTGGTAGCGGCAATGCCGCCGAGAGCACCGCGGCTGTCACCGCTACCGCTACCGCCGCCACCACGCCGCTTGCGGGCAGCAGCGCCCATACTGTGCGCCGCGCACGCACTGCCACCAGAACCGACACGAGCAGCAGCAGCCCGGCCGTCAGAAATCCGCCGTAGACAAGACGCTCCGGCGGTGCGGTGACCTGCTCGGCCACCAGGAAGGGAATCCGCGCCACTCGCACACCATCCCCGACGGCCAGTTCCCAGGGCCCCGCTCGGTCCACCGGCACAGTGGCGGAATACATTCCGGGCGAGCGGCCGAGGTCGACATCAGCCCGCGCGGTCGACGCTCCCGGCGCGGGGGCCGCCGGCGACTCGTGGGCGGCTCCGGTCGGTGCGACCTCCAGTATGACCCGCCCTTCGGGGCTGCCGGTGTGGGTGACGATATCGACGCGCAGCGGGCCGGGCACCGCGGTCACCCGGCGGAGCACGATCGTCAACTCTCGGTCGCCGAGCGTCTGGGCGATCGAGACATCCGAGCCTGCGGACATGGCATCGGCGAAAGCGGGTGCTATCCCGGTCGATACGAACAGCACACAGAGCCATACGACAAGCGAACGAGGGCAGCGAACGGGCCGGGCGGCGGTCACGACAGCCATCGTGGCAGGCACTCGCCCAACGAATCATCACCACCAGAAATGAGTCCGGTTCCCCCTGCGGAGGGATGCCATACGGCGACTTGTCGTGTAACACCTTTCGGCCGGATCGGCGGTTCTGCGCAATCGGCACTTCGTCGGATTTCGGCATCGCGAAGAAGCCGTAGCGGTCCGCAGTAGCGCGGCAACGACCGCGAAGTTCGTCGGGCCGCGCACTCTACCGGCATGAGTGGGTATTCGACTGAAGATTCAGCAATACAGTCACACTGGTTTGCCGATGCCGACCTGTGGTGGCGACGAGGTAGGCGAACCGACGGGCGTCGCGGCACTGCCTGGATGGACCACTGAAGGCCCAGCTCGGCTACGACGTCGCGCGTTCGACGACTCACCTGGTGCCCGCCCATCCGTTCGCCGAGTTCGATGCTCGTGCGCGCGAGAGGGACGGTCATGCCGTACCGCGACCGGCGCAGCGGTCCGATCTCGAGATCGAGAGCTTGAAACAAAAAACATCATCTCGGCAAAGGTTGATATTTCAGATATCGGCGAGCTATCTTGATGCGGCGCAGCCAGCTTGGGCTGAACGAGTTATTGGATGTCATCGTGAAAGGACCTACTCACGATGGACAGTGAACTGACCGTCACCTCAGCCTTCGCCAAGCTGCATGCCGAGGATCCGGATCGCAAGCTGTTCGTCTTCGTCGACGAACAGGGTCGCGACGGGGAGCATCTCACCGTCCAGATGCTCGCGGCGGGTGCTCAGGCCGTGCGGACCCTGCTGGAGAGCGCCGGACTGAACCCCGGTGATCGGGTGCTGCTGTTGCACCTGCCCTCGTTGGATTTCATCGTCGCCTTTCTCGGTTGCCAGGCCGCTGGTCTGATCCCGGTGCCGCTCGCGCCGCCGAACCCGTTCAAACTCGCGAACGAAGTCGGCGCGGTGTCCACGATCGCGAACAGCTGCGGTGCGCGGGCGATCCTGACGCACACCGACTATCGCGCCGTGGTGGACGCGATACCGCTTCCCGCGGAGGGACCGCAATGGCCCGATCTGCCATGGCTGTCACCCGACGACTCCGAACAACCGGACGGCTCGCCCGAGTTCCGGTACGAGCCCGCCGATCTGGATGAGCCGGCTTTCCTGCAATACACCTCGGGTTCGACCGGCTTCCCGAAGGGCGTCGTGGTCACCCACCGCAACGTCCACCACGAACTCGCGGCCCTCGCGGCCGACTTCGAACTCGGGGACGACACGGTGGCGGTCAGCTGGCTGCCGCATTTCCATGACCTCGGGCTGGTCTGCGTCCTGCTCAGCACTCTTGTCGGAAATGCGGGCCGCACCTACCTGATCTCACCGCTGAGCTTCCTGCAACGCCCGGCGGTGTGGTTCGATGTGCTCTCCCGGGTGCGCGGCACGCACACCACCGCACCGAATTTCGCCTACGACCTCATTGTCCGCAAGACGACGCCCGAACAGCGCGCAGGCTGGGACCTCAGTTCGGTGCGCAGGCTCGGCTCGGCCGGAGAAATCGTCCAACCGTCGACCGTCGAGACCTTCTTCGCGACGTTCGAAAGTACCGGGGTGCCACGAGAAGCTTTCCACCCCGGCTACGGACTCGCCGAACACACCCTCAGCGTGACCGTCGCGACCAGCGGCGCCCTGGCCCTCGACCGTGATCAGCTCGAGCAGGGCCGCGCAGTGCCTGCTACCAGTAGTTCCACACGTGAGCCCGCGGTCTTCTACGGCAGCGGCTGGGTAACGAAGCCCAATGCTCGGGTTCGCATCGTCAACCCGGAGACAGCACAACCGTGCGAGCCGGACGAGATCGGTGAGATCTGGGTCGACTCCCCCACCAAGGCACGCGGGTATTGGTCGCTCGACAAAGAGACACGCCGAGCATTCCACGCCGTGGTCGCCGACGGAGACCCGCGGCAGTACCTGCGCACCGGTGATCTCGGCTTTCTGCGTGCGGGAGAACTTTTCGTCACCGGGCGATTGAAGGACCTGGTCATCATCCACGGCCGCAACTACGCGCCACAGGACATCGAGGCCAGTGTGCGCAACGCGCACTCCCGGATCCGGGCGGGCGGGATCGCCGCGTTCTCCGTGCCGCCGCTGCCGGACACCACCTCGGGCGAGCGACTGATCGTGCTCGCCGAGACCACCGGCGCCGAGCTCGACGAGGCCACCGCCGCGGATATCCGGCGCGCGATCCGTCGTCAGGTCCGCGACGACCACGGCGTCGCCTGCCATGACGTGCTCGTCGGTACCGGACTGGTGTTGAAGACGACCAGTGGCAAGGTGCGCCGTGCCGCATGCCGTGCGGAATTTTTGCAGCAGGAGAACGAGCGCCGGCTGGTGCCGGGACGGTGATGTGATGAGTAGCGGCCTGACCTTTTCCAACGGTGCGCAGGACCCCCGGTTGTACGACGTCGACGACGACTTCCAGCAATTGCTGACGGACTTCGCGCAGCTGACGGCGATGGGGAAACTGACACGGTCGCGTGTTTTCCACGCACCCGGGATCGTCGTTCGCGGACACATCGACTTCTTCGACACCCCCGGTGTCCCGGTGCACCCGTTCTTCGCCGGCGGCAAGCGATACCCGGTCTTGGCGCGTTACAGCAATGGTGTGTCGAGCGACGACCTCGCGCCCGGTATTCGCGGGCTGTCCTTGCGCTGGTTCGATCCGGACGGGTCCGACAGTTCACCGTTCAACCTGACGTTCAACACCGGCTACCGCGTATTCGCCCCGAACGCCTGGACGTTCATGAAATTCTTCATGCTTCGCGACGACGCGGCTCGTGAAGAACTCGTTCGCGCGACTCCGGGAGCGTTGCAGCCGGCGGTGGACGCGATCCGGGACGCACATCCGTATCACCGCTACCACCTCAATTCGCAGGTGCCACAACTGCACGTCGACGGCACCGGCCGCCCATGGTTGGTGCGCTACCGGTTGATTCCCGACTCGGACCTGCCGGATGTCGGCCATCACACGCCCCGGGGATGGGTGGTTCCCCCTATCGAGCGGCTGCTTCGGACGCCGGAGGAACGGCGCTCGTCGACCCTGTTACGCGACGAAGTCCGCACGCTGGCCTCGTCGGGCGAACTGCGTGGACTGTTCCAGATCCAGCTGCACCCCCTCGGCGACGACGCCGCGGCCAACCAGGCCGCGCTGTCACCCGCCGCCGACTGGCCCGTGGCGTCCCATCCGTTCCGAACCATCGGCGAGATCCATTTGGACCGCGTATGCGACGAGGATCCCGCCGCGGAGCTACCGTTCGACCCGGCAGACGCCCCGGAAGGGCTCGGCATCGCGCTCGCTCGTTCGCCCTTCGAGGCAGCGTCGATGAACCACGCTCGCTCTCTTGTCTACCGCTCGGGGCACGCCGCCCGTACCGCCCCGCCCGCTCCGGCAAGCCCAGGGTTCGCACGGAACTCCTACCGTCCGGCCCAGGGGGACGACGGAGGCCGCACGATCTGTGTCATCGGCGCGGGGCCCGGCGGGCTCGCTGCCGCGCACCACCTCGAGCGGCTCGGACACACTGTGGTCGTCCTCGAACGGGAAGTCGTGGTGGGGGGAAAATCGGTGTCGATGGAGATCGACGGCCGTGTCTACGATCTCGGCGCGCACCTGTGCAATGACCGGTACGAGCACCTCATCGCCCTGGCCGATGAGTTCGGGGTGGACACCGAGGATATCGTTCCGCCGCATATCTTCGATGCGGAGACCTTCACGGCCAGAATCCCCAGGACAGCGTTCCTGACCCGCGAGAGCGTCGGACGCTACATGCGGGTGCGCGCCGAGAAATTTCCGGACATCGGCCGCCCCGGGCTCGCGCACTCGGCGCGCGCGCTGTCCCAGCCTGCGCGGGAGTGGTTGCGGGACAACGATCTCGACGCGATGGCCACGTCGTTCGAGACCGCCTACACCTCGGCGGGTTACGGCTATCTCGCCGACAATCTGCCCGCCCTGTACTTCCTCAAGGTCTCCGAGACGCTGAACCAGCTGTCCACCGAGCTGACCCGGGCCCGCCACGTCAACGCGTTCACCATCGCCGGCGGCTTCGGCGCGCTGTGGGAGCGTATCGCGGCGAGCCTGGCCGACGTACGGACCGGTGTCGAGATCACCGAGATCGACCGTAGCGGTGACCGCGTGGCGGTACACACCACGGCGGGGACGGTGCACGCCGACGACCTGGTCTTGGCCGTTCCCCTCGACCAACTCGGCGACGTCCTCGACATGACGCCGGCCGAGCACGCGGTCGGCTCGAAGGTCCGGCGGCTGGACTTCTACACCGTGCTGTGCCGGATCACCGGACTACCGCGCAACGGGCCCTACACCGTACGGAACGGCAGCGCGAGTCCCGGGCCTGGGCACTGCGTGTCCTATCACAGCCGGTACGCCGGGACGGATGTGTACGCCTGTTACTCCTACGGCGCCGAGGATGTGGGGCCCGACGACATTCTGGCCAACCTGCGTGACGACGTGGTCCGGTTCGGCGGTGAACTCACCGAGGTCCTGTACGTACGGCGTTGGCCGTACTTCCCTCACTTCGCGAGCGAAGACCTCGCCGACGGAATCTACGACAAACTCGAGGCGCTGCAGGGACGTCGACGGACCTACCACGTCGGCGGGCTGCCTGGCTTCGAGATGATCGAGACCACGATCGCGCACGCGCACGACCTGGTCACGAAACACTTCGCCCGCAAGGCTAACGACGTCACCGCAGACGCTGACGACAGGCAGACCCAGGCTTCCGGTGGGCATCGCACCGACGAAATCAGCAGCTGGCTGATCAGTCGGTTGGCCAGGGAATTCCGCATCGCCGAGGACGAGATCGACGAGGCCGCCTCGCTCGACGACTTCCCGCTCGATTCGTTGGCCATCGCCGCACTGCACGTCGACCTTTCGGAGTGGCTCGGCTTCCGCGTCCCCCCTACCGTCCTGTTGGAGAACCCGACAATCGAGAGCGCGGCGCGACGGTTGGCGCAGGCAACGCCCGGCGCGCCGAGCAACGGGGTCAGCGGGACGCCCACCCCGTTCCTGGCCGTCCCGCTGACCCCGCCACGCCCGTTGTTCTGCGTGACCGGTGCCAACGGCCTCGCCTACCAGTTCCGGCCGCTGGCCGCCGCCCTGGGCCCATGGTGCGCGTTCACCGCATTGCAGGCGCCAGGTCACGACGGAGCCGAGCCGACGCTGAGCACCGTCGAGGCGCTCGCGCAGCGGTATCTCCGTGACATCCGGGCGGTGCAACCCTCCGGACCCTACTTGATCAGTGGCTATTCTCTCGGCGGCCTGATGGCCTACGAGATCGCCTGCCGCTTGCGGGCAGCCGGCGAGGAGGTCGGCGAGGTCGTGCTGATCGACAGCTACCTCCCGTTGCCCGGGCAACCCACACCACCATGGGACGAAAGCGGCGCGCTGGACGAACTGATGGCGATGCTCCGAGCGACAGGCGGCGCTTCCGGCTCGGCGCTCGTCCTCGATCCACAGCTGTCCTTGGCGCAGCGGCGCGACGCCGTGTGCCGGGAGTTGACCAGTGGCGGTATCGCAGGAGCGCGCCGCCAGCTGGAGTTCTTGTTGCGGGTATATCAGGCGAACCTGGAGGCGAATATCCGCTATCGCCCGCCGCGGTCTGATCTTTCGGTGACCCTGCTGCGAGCAAACGAGCAGCTCCCCATGGTGTTCAGCAACCCGGACCGGGCCCCGGCGATGCCGGTCGGCGACCGCGCCTACGGCTGGGGAGCGGTGCAGACCGGCCGATTCCGGATCATCGATGTGCCCGGCAACCATTTCACCCTCGTCACCGAGGACGGGGCCACGGGCTTGGCCGACGCGCTGCGCGAAGTGCTCACCGGCGGCCATGCGCTGTCGGGGACGACGTCATGACCGTCCTCGCGCCCGCGGCGACGCTTGCCGAGGTGGTTCGGCAGGTCCGAGAACAGGTGCACGTCGTCTCCGAGCCGAACGGTGGGATCACCGCGATGACCGGCGACCCCACCGGGCGCACGGTGCTTGCCACACTGCCACCGCTGTACCCCGAATGGCTGGGTGACCGGTCGTTCAACGAGCTGCACGGCACCCGTTTTCCCTATGTGGCCGGGGAAATGGCCAACGGCATCGCGACAACGGAGCTGGTTGTCGCGATGGGCAAGGCCGACATGCTGGGCTTCTTCGGTGCGGCCGGTCTTCGGCTGCCCCGGGTGGAGCAAGCCATCGCAACGATCCGCGCGGCGTTGGGCGATCGCACCAACTGGGGTGTGAACCTCATTCATGCACCGCAACACCCCGGGTGGGAACAGGGCATGGTGGACCTGCTCATCCGCGAACGCGTCCGCGCCGTGTCGACGTCCGCGTTCATGGACCTGACCCCCTCCGTGGTCCAACTCGCCGCAAGCGGTCTGCACCGGGACCGGGATGGCCGTGTCGTTCGGCCTCGACATGTGTTCGCCAAGGTCTCCCGGCCCGAGGTCGCCGAGAAGTTCCTGTCGCCGCCGCCCCAGGCGATCCTGGCCGCGCTGTGCGCCCAGGGCCGGCTCACCACCGCCGAGGCGGAAGTGGCCGCGCACGTCCCGGTGACCGAGGACCTGACCGTGGAGGCCGACAGCGGCGGGCACACCGACAACCGGCCTCTGGTGTCGTTGCTGCCACGAATGCTCGCGCTCGCGGCGCGGGTCCCCGATCCTGCCGGATACGGCCGCCGAGTACGGATCGGGGTCGCCGGCGGGTTGGGCACCCCGCACAGCGTGGCAGCGGCATTCGCCGCCGGGGCGGCCTACGTGGTGACCGGTTCGGTGAACCAGACGTGTGTCGAAGCGGGAGTTTCCGCGGCGGCCAAGGAACTACTCGCGCAGGCCGACATCGCGGACGTGATGATGGCGCCGGCCTCGGACATGTTCGAACTCGGCGTCAAAGTACAGGTGTTGCGGCGCGGCACGATGTTCGGGACCCGCGCCAACCTTCTCTACCGGCTCTACCAGGACTTCGAGTCGCTCGAGTCGATTCCGGATCCTGAGCGGAACAAGCTGGAACGGACGGTGTTCCGGGCGAGCATCGCCGACATCTGGGCCCAGACCCGCCAGTATTGGCTCGACCGGGACGCGGCCGAAGTCCTTCGCGCCGAAGCCGAGCCGAAACATCGGATGGCGTTGACCTTCCGCTGGTATTTGGGCAAGTCCAGCTGGTGGGCAATCGAGGGCGAGAACTCCCGGCTCGCGGACTACCAGCTGTGGTGCGGGCCGGCGGTCGGCGCGTTCAACGACTGGGTGGCCGGCAGCTTCCTGGCCGATCCCGCGCGACGCGACGTGGTGCAGGTAGCCCGCAACCTGTTGGAGGGTGCCGCAGTGCTCACGCGAGCCCACCAGCTGCGCACCTACGGGGTGCCGGTGCCGTCGACGGCATTCGAGTTCGTGCCCCGGCCACTCGCGTAGCCAAGAAATTCGACTGAAGGAAAGCTCGACCATGTCCGAGATTGGTGCCAGGATCGCGCCGCCCGTCGCGATCGTCGGCGTGAGCGCCCTGCTGCCGGGACCTCCTGGTGCGGATGGGTTCTGGCGGACGATCGTGTCCGGCGCGGACCGAGTGACAGCGGTCCCGGCGACACACTGGCTCGTCGACGATTACTACGACGCCGATCCCGGGGCGCCGGACAAGACCTACGCACGGCGGGGCGCGTTTCTCTCCCCGGTGCCGTTCGATCCGCTCTCCTTCGGCATTCCACCGAAAACGATCGAGGCCACCGACACCAGCCAGCTCCTCGCGCTGGTCGTAGCCGAACAACTGTTGTCGTCGCTCGAGCCGCACCGGATGTCCACCGTGGACCGGGAGCGGGTCAGTGTCATCCTCGGCACGTCCGCACTCGAACTGCTCACCACGATGGCCGCGCGGATGGAGCGACCGGTGTGGCTCGCCGCGCTGCGCGCGAGCGGTATCCCGGAGGACCAGGCCCAGGCGATCTGCGACCGGGTCGCCGAGCACTACGTGCCGTGGCAAGAGGGGAGCCTGCCCGGCATGCTCAGCAACGTCGTCGCGGGTCGAATCGCGAACCGGTTCGATCTGCACGGCAGTAACTACACCACCGACGCCGCCTGTGCGAGTTCCTTGGCGGCGCTGTCGAGCGGGATCAACGAACTCGCGCTGGGCCAGGCCGATCTCGTCGTGACCGGCGGTGTGGACACGCTCAACGACCCGGTCACCTACACCAGCTTCAGCAAGACCCCGGCGCTCTCACCGACCGGGGACTGCCGCCCGTTCTCCGCCGCTGCCGACGGCATGATTCTCGGTGAGGGTGTCGTGATGTTCGCGCTGCGGCGACTCGCCGACGCCGAACGAGATGGTGACCGGATATTCGCGGTGATCCGCGGCATCGGCACGGCGTCGGACGGCCGCGGCGGCGCGATCTACGCGCCGCAGTCCACCGGCCAGGCTCGGGCGCTGCGCCGGGCCTATGAGATGGCCGGCTACGGGCCCGACACGGTCGAGCTGGTCGAGGCACACGGCACGGGGACGGCCGCCGGTGACGCGGCCGAGGTCGCCGCGCTGCGTGCGGTCTTCGGCGAGGCCGGTCGCACCGATTCCGGGTGGTGTGCGCTGGGATCGGTGAAATCGCAGATCGGACATACCAAGAACGCGGCGGGCGCCGCGGGCCTGCTCAAGGCGACGCTGGCACTGCACCACCGCGTCCTTCCCCCGACGATCAAGGTGGACCGGCCCAACCCGGCGCTCGAACTGGAGGGCAGCCCCTTCTATTTGAATACGAAGGCACGGCCGTGGATCAGTGACGGCAGCCACCCCCGACGTGCCGGCGTGTCCAGTTTCGGCTTCGGCGGCACGGACTTTCACGTCGTACTCGAGGAGTACGTGCCTTCGGCCGGATCAGCATGCGCGGCTGCGCCCTTCCGCGTCGCAGGCAGCGAGCTGGTGCTGCTGGCCGCGGAATCACCGGCTGCACTGGTAGCGGCGGCTCGTGCACTCGCCGACAGCACCGACCGGATCGTCGCCATAGCGAGGAGAACTCAGGAAGCCTTCGATCCGACGGCACCCGCGCGCCTCGGCGTGGTCGTCACCGACGCGGACGATCTCGCGGTGACCCTGCGGGCCGCCGCCGACCGTATCGCGGCGGCCCCGGCGGAGTCCTTCGCAGGGCCGGGCGGCGTACATTACGGCGCGACAATCGCCGAACCCGGGCCGGTCGGGTTCCTGTTCTCCGGTCAGGGCAGCCAATACGTCGACATGGGCGCGGAACTGGCGATGATGGTGCCCGCGGCACGGGAGAGCTGGGACGCCGTCGCGGCACTCGGCAGTTCCGAGGACGAACCGCTCCATCGGGTCGTGTTCCCACCACCTGTGTTCACCAGCGACGAACGCGCGGCACAGCAAGCCGGGCTCACGCGAACCGAGCGGGCGCAGCCGGCGCTCGCCGCGCAGAGCCTGGCCACACTCGCGTTGCTGCGCATCCTGGATGTGCGTCCGGATGCCCTCGGGGGGCACAGTTTCGGCGAACTGGTCGCGCTGCACGCGGCGGGCTGTTTCGACAGTGCGACACTGCTGACCCTGGCCCGGCGCCGGGGTGAGCTCATGCGCGACGCCGCGGCCGAGCCGGGTGCGATGGCCGCGGTGATCGGCACCCTGGACGACATTCGGGCACTGGTCGAATCCACCGGCGGCGGTCGCCTGTGGGTGGCCAACCACAACGCGCCGAGACAAGTCGTAGTGTCCGGTGCGACGAGCGCGGTGGTCGCTTTCGAGCGGCGGGCGGCCGAGGCGGGGCACACCGTGCGGCGGCTCGAGGCGGCCGGCGCGTTCCATACCCCGTTGGTCGCCGCCGCCGCGGCTCCGTTTCGTGCGGCCCTCGACACGGCCGTGATCCGGGAACCGGGCATTCCGGTGTACGGGAATGCCCGAGGCACGCGATACCCCGCCGATCCGGAGGCGGTGCGCGCCGGTCTCGCCGAACAACTCACGGTCCCGGTCCGATTCGTCGATCAGCTCGAAACCATGTACGCCGACGGTATCCGGACATTCATCGAGGTCGGCGCGGGCTCGACGCTCACCCGGCTCGTCGGGGAGGTCCTCGCAGGACGTGACCACTCGGCAGTGAGCCTCGACCGGGCGACGTCCCGAGGACTGGAAGCCGTGCACGATGCGTTGGCGCGGTTGGCCGTCGGGGGTCTGCACCTGGACTTCAAGGCTCTGTGGAGCGCCTACGACCCTCGACCGGAAGAGAAGACCGTGAGCAACAAGCCATCTCCGGCGACCGTCGACTTGCTCGGCGCCAACTACGGCAAGCCCTACCCACCTGCCGGCGGTTCCGCCGCGCTGCCACCACCGAACCCGCCGATGTCGGCGACCCAGGTCGGCCACGGGCTCCCATCGACGGCACCGGACAACGGGCTTCCGCCGACGGCAGCAGACAAGGGGCTCCGGTCGGCACCGGTCAACGGGCTTCCGCAAGCACCGGGCAACGGGTTCTCGTCGACTACAACAAACGGGCTCTCTCCGACGGTAGCCCGTAACGGGTTCGCGCCGCCGGCCGCCACACCACCACCTACGGCGCCTGCCACCGCACCGCCGACCGACCGACCCGTCGCAGCGGGCCCCGACTGGCTCGACGCGCTGCGGGAAACGCAGCGGCTGGCGAGCGAAGCCCACAGTGCCTACCAGCAGATGATGGCGGAGTCGCACCTTGCGTTTCTCCGGCTTTCGGAGGCCGCGCTCATCGGGCTCGCAGGCGGGACGCCCGCACCGATACCGCCTACGGCGCTGCCGGACCCGACGACCACGCCGGCCCACCACCCTCCAGCGATGAACGGCACCGCCGCCCCTGCCGTTGTCACGCACAGCGTGCCGGAGCCCACGATTATGCCGCCGGCGCCGCAAACACGTCCCGCGCCTCAGACTCCGGTCGTCGAGCCATTGCCCGTTGCGGCCTCCTCGGCCCCGACCGCCGTCGCATCAGCGGATGTGACCGGACTGTTGGCCGTGGTCGCCGAAAAAACCGGATACCCCATCGACGTCCTCGACGTCAGCATGGAACTCGAAGCAGACCTCGGCATCGACTCCATCAAACGAGTCGAAATCATGTCCGCCGTCCGCGAACGATTCCCCCACGTACACCACATCGACGCACCAACCCTCGGCGCCGCACGAACCCTCGCCCAAGTCGCCGAACTACTCGGCGCCACCGAACAAACACCAACCACCACCCCACCCACAACCGAACAAACAACCGACGTCACCGGACTCTTGGCCGTCGTCGCCGAAAAAACCGGATACCCCATCGACGTCCTCGACGTCAGCATGGAACTCGAAGCAGACCTCGGCATCGACTCCATCAAACGAGTCGAAATCATGTCCGCCGTCCGCGAACGATTCCCCCACGTACACCACATCGACGCACCAACCCTCGGCGCCGCACGAACCCTCGCCCAAGTCGCCGAACTACTCGGCGCCAGTGGGACTGTCCCACAGGCGGGCGAGCCTTCGACTGCGGGCAGCCTGACGAAACCTGACGACGCGCGCGCCCTGCCGGCTGACGACGGCGGGCTGCCGTTACGACTGGCGCTACGGCCCATGCCACACGCGGCCGCCGGTCTCGCCCTGCCTGGTCTGCTCGGCAGCCGGGTCGCGATCACCGGCGGTAGGGCCGGTATCGCCGATCTGCTCGCGAAGGAACTCCTCGACGCCGGCGTCGACGCCTTCGCCGACGCCGAACCCACTGCGGACGCCCATGGCCTGATCCATCTCGGCACGCTGGGTATCGTGGAGGCGGCACGCGCCGCCGATCGCGATGCCTTCCGGTTGGCGCGAACCTTCGCGACCGAGCGACTCGCCGGGCCCGGAGTCTTCGTCACCGTTCAGGACACCGGGGGCGACTTCGGCCGGTCGGGTACCACACCGACCCCGACGGGTCTCGCGGCCCTGGCACGTACGGCCGCGCGAGAATGGCCACAGGTCAGCGTGAAAGCGATCGACTGTGACACCCGCGGCCGCACCGACGCCGCCATCGCCCGCGCGATCGCGCAGGAACTGCTCAACGGCGGCACGTCGACCGATGTAGGGCTGACCGCGAGCGGTGACCGGACCGTCCTCGAAACAGTGACACTTCCGCCCTGCGCGACAACCGGGAAAGCCGTCGGTCCGCATTCGGTGATCGTGGTCAGTGGCGGTGCGCGAGGAGTGACCGCGGCCGCCCTCCGTGCGCTCGCCGAAGACAGCGCACCAAAGCTGGTCCTGATCGGGCGGACGCCACTCGCCGACGAACCGGCGTGGCTGCGGGCGGCGCACGGCGAGACGGCAGTTCGTGCTGCCATCATCGAACACCTTCGTGCCGGCGGCGAGACACCCGATCCCCGGCGCATCAGAAGTGAGACCGCCGCGGTCCTCGCGGTGCGGGAGATCCGCGAGACTGTGCGTGCGTTGCAGATTGCGGGCTCGTCGGTGCGTTACGTTTCAGCGGACGTGACCGACGTCGAGGCCATGCGCACCGCGGTCGCGGACGTCCGCGCGGAATGGGGGCCGATCACCGGACTCGTACACGGCGCGGGTGTGCTCGCCGACAAGGCCATTCGCGACAAGAGCGACGAACAGTTCGAGCGGGTATTCGAGACGAAGGTCGGCGGACTGCGCGCGTTGCTCGCCGCGCTCGACGATGATCCGCTCGAACTGCTGTGCGTGTTCTCGTCGGTGGCGGCATGCTACGGCAACACCGGACAGGGCGACTACGCGATGGCGAACGAGGTTGTCGCGCAGCTCGCGGCGGCGGAACAGGGCAGACGGGAAGACTGCCTGGTGCGCGCGATCGCCTGGGGCCCATGGGAAGGAGGCATGGTCGACGAGTCGCTCGCGGCGCACTTCCGCGCCGCAGGCATGCCGCTGATACCACTGGCGGGCGGCGCCGAAGCCTTCGTCGAGGAGCTGCGGGACGGTGCCGGACCGGTGTGCGTCGTACGGGCAGCAAGTCGCCCCGACATCGGTTCCGGAACAAGCGGCGAGATCGCACTGACCGCCCGCGAGCACGCCTACCTGACCGATCATCAGATCGGCGGTGTGCCGGTGGTCCCGGTCGCGATGGTTTTGGAGTGGTTCACCGGTGCAGTACGGGCAAGTGTGCCCGATGAAACCACCACCACCATCACCGGCCTCGAAGTACTGAGCAAGATCGCGCTGGACGATTTCGCAACCGGCAGCCGGGTTCTGCGCCTGACCGCCGACCGTTCCGACCCGGTGGGCCCACTGACGCTCACCGTGTTCGGATCAGGGGGACGACCGCACTTCCGGGCGCGGGCAACAGTTCCCGGCGTCCCACCACGCCGATGGACCGAATTGGTCGACCTGCGACCGCTGGGCCGGGAGACCTACGACGGTCAGGTGCTGTTCCATGGGCCGGCGTTTCAGGTGATCGCTGCGGTCGAGGGCGTCGCACCGCACGGTGCGGCGGGCGTGGTGACCGGCACTCGGGCACGAAACTGGCCCGAGGCGCACCGACACACCGACCCGGCGGCGGTCGACGGCGCGCTGCAACTGGCGACGCTATGGGCCGAACACGCACTCGGGACCGCGGTATTGCCCATGGGAGTCGGGGAGTTTCGGCTTTTCGTCCCCGGCCCGCTCGACGGCGACGCGCGAGTGCAGGTGCGGGCAACGCGGGCCGGCGGCAGCGAAGCCGGCTGCGACATCCAGGTCTGCACGTCGGCGGGGACCGTACTGTTCGAACTCGGCGGGGTCCGGCTGATCGCCCGGCCCGACACCACCGGTTAGGAGAACCGCGGTGTTCGAACCCGTCGCGGTGGTCGGCCGAGGTTGCGTGTTACCGGACGCACTGACCCCGGACGCGTTCTGGCACAACGTCGTCTCCGGCCGACTCAGCGTCTCGACCGCGAGCACGGGCCGGTGGCGGCTGCCGGACGCGGCGATGACGCAGGTCGTCGGCCCGGCGCCGGCTCCGGTGCGCAGCGCTGCCGGAGGCTACGTGCACGGCTTCGACGACATCTTCCAACCGGACGGCTTCCTGGTCGGGCGTGCCGAGATCGCCACGCTGGACCCGTCGTTCCGCTGGGTGCTGCACGGTGTGCGCGCCGCGCTGCGGGAAGCCGGAGAGGACAGACCCCGCGACCGGACAGGTCTTGTCCTCGGCAATCTGTCCATGCCCACCGATGGGTTGGTGCGCTATGCGGAGGGCGTGTGGCTTGCCGAACAACCAGAGTTGCGCGGCTTGCTTTCGGACGGACCGGCAGCCCTCGATCGGTTCTCGTCGGCCATGCCCGCACACTTCGCGGCCGCAGCGCTCGGCCTGGGCGGGGGTGCGTTCGCGCTCGACGCGGCATGCGCTTCCGCGCTGTATGCGATCAAACTCGCGTGCGACCGGCTACATGCCCGCACCGCGGATGTGATGGTGGCCGGCGCGGTGAACCGCGTCGACGACCTCGCAGTGCACCTGGCCTTCAGCGCCCTCGGGGCGCTCAGCCCCACCGGCCGCAGCCGACCGTTCCACCGTGGCGCCGACGGGTTGGTGCCCGCCGAGGGTTGCGGGTTCGTGGCACTCATGCGACTGTCCGACGCGCTGGCGGCGAACGTGCGGGTATTCGGGGTGATCCGCGGGATCGGCCTGTCGAACGACGGCCGCGGCGCTGGGCTGCTCGTCCCGTCGCAGGCGGGACAGCTCAGGGCGATCCGGCAGACCTACGCCCTCGCCGGAGTCGCACCGGAGTCGGTGTCTCTGCTCGAATGCCACGCCACCGGCACGCCGCTCGGCGATACGACCGAGGTGCGCGCGATGGCGGACGTGTTCGGGGACGCATCGGATCTCCCGATCGGTTCGGTCAAGTCCAATACCGGACATCTCGTCACCGCAGCCGGCGTGGCCGGGCTCCTCAAGGTGCTCAGCGCCTTCGAGGCCGCCGTTCGACCGCCGACGCTCGCGACCGACGACCCGGTCGACACCCTGCGCGGCACTCCCCTGCGACTGCTGCGCGAGGCCGAGCCGTGGGATGGCCCGCGACGTGCGGGAATCAGCGCCTTCGGTTTCGGCGGCAACAACGCCCACCTCGTGCTGGACCCGGGTCCGGGAGACAGCGCAGCGGCACTCGCTCCACCACAGCGCCGGTCCGGCGGTGCTCGCTCGGACCGACCTGACACTGCACACGAGGTACCCGGGGCGCGGAGGGCGGTGGACGACGGAGGGGCTGCGCAGGCGGACCCGACCCCCGAGCCCGGCGAAGCGGTGGCGATCGTCGCGATCGGCGCCCGAGTCGGAACCTGTCGGAACTACGCCGAGTTTCGCGACAGTGTGCTCAGCGGCATCGCGCGGCTGGAACCGGCCACAGAGTACGACGTGGAGCTGGATGGCCTGCGCACGCCGCCAGCCGATCTGCGGGAGGCGCTCGGGCAGCAGATCGCCGTCCTCGAAGCGGCTCGGGAGGCCGCGGGTCGCGTCGTCCTGCCGCGGGAACGCACGACCGTCCTGATCGGGATGGGATGCGACGCCCAGGTCGCTCGCCATCCAGCACGCGTGCGCGTGGCGGCGCACGTGGCGGCGACCGAGGGACGCGAAGCCGTTCAGGACGCTTTCGCCGCGCCGCTGACGGCGCCCGCGGTGCTGGGCACGATGCCCAATATCGTCGCCAACCGGATCAACTCCCAGCTCGACCTCGGCGGGCCCGGCTTCACCGTCTCCGCCGAGGAAGCGTCCGGAATCGTCGCGCTGGAGCTGGGTTGCCGTGCTTTGCACGACGGCTCGGCGGACGCCGCTCTCGTGGGTGCGGTAGACCTCTCGCACGAGCCTGTCCACCGCAACGCCGCACAAGCAGTAGGTATCCATGCCGAACCGGGTGACGCGGCGGTGGTGTTCGTCCTCAAACGTGTCGCCGACGCCCGCCGCGACGGCGATACGATACTCGCCGTAGTCGGCGGCGCCGGTGACGCCGAGCTGTTGGTCGGGGACGCGGCGGTCGGCGGCACCGGGCTGGAAAGGTTCGATCCGGCAGCTCTTTTCGGTGTTCCGCACGCTGCGAAGTCGTTACTCGCCGTCGCCTGCGCCGCCGTCGCGCTGCGACACCGCGCAGTGCCTCGAGTCGGACGTGTCGCCGATCCATCGCTCGGGATCCGGCGCGCCACCGTCGCCGTCGAGACACTCGGCGCGTCCTCCGCCGTCACCGTCCTGACCGCTGCAGACGCTGCACCGTGGACTACCGAACCTCTGGTGCGCCAACACATCTACTCCGGGGTCGATGCCCCGAGCGCGCTTGCCGCCGCCCGCGCCGGAGTCGAAGCAGATCACGGTCCTGCTCGGCTGGTCGTGACCGCCGAGGACGCCGAGCAGCTGGCCACCCGCATCACTGCCGCGCAGCGGTGGCTCGATGGTCGGGGGGTGCGTCCGGAGGGCGTCGCCTTCCGGGAGCGGCCGGTCGAGGGTGAGGTCGCGTTCGTCTACACCAACGGTTCCGCGTGCTACCCGCGGATGGGGCGCGATGTGCTGCTGGCCTTCCCGGACATCGTGGATCGCCTCGAACGCCGTTGTGGTCCGCTCCGCGACTTCGCCGGTTGGGCCTACACCGGCGACGGCACGGAGGTCCCCCACGTGCTCAACCAGATCTGGGGCGCTTCCCTGCTCGCTCAGGTCCACACGGAGCTGACCCGCGGCGTCCTCGGCCTCGAACCGGCGGCGGTGTTGGGCTATTCGTCCGGCGAGACCAATTCCCTCGTCGCGATGGGTGCGTGGCGTGAGGTGCCGCAATTGGTCGCCGACGCCCAGCGGTCCGCGCTGTTCACCCGAGAAGTGGCAGGCGACCTCGAAACGGTACGCCGCGCATGGCGCGCGCACGGCATCGACGATGGTCGGTGGACCAGCTACCTCGTCAACGCCGACGCGGACACGGTGCGTGCGGCGCTGCGCGACGAGCCCACCGTTCGACTCATGGCGATCAGCGCGCCCGCAGTGTGTGTGCTGGGCGGCGAAGCCCAGGGTTGCGCCAGGGTGCTCGCCACGCTCAGCGGGGTACATGCGCTCCCGCTCGGCTACGACATCGCCGTGCATATCCCGGAGGTCGAGCAGGTCCGCGACGAGTGGTGGCGCCTGCACGACAGGCCGACCACCGAACTGTCCGGTGTCCGCTTCTATTCCTGTGCTATCGCGTCCTCCTACACCGTTTCGCGGGCGACCGCCGCGGCGGCCATCACCGAACAAGCCGCCGGCACCATCGATTTCGTTGCCACGGTGGAGAAAGCGTGGGCCGACGGCGTTCGGATCTTCGTCGAACACGGCCCGCGCGCATTGTGCACGAGCTGGATCTCGCAGATCCTCGGTAGCCGAGAGCACCTGGCCGTTGCGCTGGACTCCGCCGACGGACAGGGGCAGCGCAGCCTGATCAGAGCCGTCGCCGAGTTGAGCGCGGCCGGAATCGGTGTGCGTCACGCGGACTTGTTCGAGCGGCTCAGCGTCACCGATAACCCCACCCGGCCGACGGCGCCCGTGGTCCGCACGGTCGCGCATCCACCGCCGGTCACCGTGCCGAACTTGTACCCCGCCGCCGAGACGATGGCGCCCGCACCCGCCCTGCCGCCGGTGAGTTTCCCAGTTCTGCTCGCACCGCCTGCCACCACCGCGGCTCACGTTTCGCCACCGGCTACCGATCTCGTCCCGTTCGCGCCGTCGGCCGCTGCCCAGCCCTCGCCGCCGGTAACCTCCTCCCCCCGGGCGTTCACACTGTTCGCCGAAGTAGCACAAGTGCATCGGCGGTTTCTCGAGGACCAGGCGGCGATGCATCGGCACTATCTTGCGGTAGCCGCGCACGCGCAGGATCTCCTGCTACGCCCACCCTGCCCGCCTTCCCCCGCTGCTTCGCCTGCACCCCACCCGTCTCCGGCTGCGCCGCCTTCCCTGCCTCTGTCGACTGCCCCCGCTGTGCTGCCCTCTCCAGCGGTATCGTCTCCCCTACCTTCCTCGACAGTGCCGCATACCCTGCCTTCCCCGGCTGCACCGCCACCCCCACCAGCCCCCACTTCGCAGCGTCGACTGCCGTCGTTCGACCGGGCACAGCTGGAAGCCCTTGCTACGGGACCGATCTCAGCCGTTCTCGGCCCTTTCTTCCAAGCCCAGGACGGATTTCGCCGACAGGTGCGGATGCCCGCGCCGCCGATGCTGCTCACCGACCGGATCACGGGGATCGACGCCGAGCAGGGGCGCCTGGGCACGGGAGCGATCTACACCGAGACCGACGTCACCGCCGACAGCTGGTACCTCGACCCGGCCGGCCGCATGCCCGCAGGTTTGATGATCGAAGCCGGGCAGTCCGACCTGTTGCTCATCAGCTGGATGGGTGTCGACCTGCTCAACTGTGGCGAGCGCGTGTACCGGCTGCTCGGTTGTGAAGTCACCTTCCACGGCGCACCACCGGTCCCGGGCGAGACGTTGACCTTCGACATCCACATCGACGGCCACGGGGAACAAGGCGGCATGCGCCTGTTCTTCTTCCACTACGACTGCCATGTCGACGACGAACTCCGACTCAGTGTGCGCGGCGGTCAGGCCGGATTCTTCAGCGACGCCGAACTCGCGGCCAGTAGGGGCGTGTTGTGGGACCCGGCCTCGGACGAGCCGAACCAGGACGGGCCCTGCGATCCCCCGGTGCTGGACAGCGCCTTCAGCGCCTTCTCGGCCGAACAGGTCGCCGCGTTCGCTGACGGGCGGCCGGAGGAGTGTTTCGGCCCGGGATGGCGGCGGACCCGGGCACATGTGCGCACTCCGCGCATCGCGGACGGCGACCTGCTGTTCCTTCGTGAGATCACCGAGTTCGCACCCTGCGGCGGACCCTGGCGCCGCGGGTATCTTCGGGCCACGACTCCGGTTTCGCCGGGTGACGGGTACTTCGACGGCCATTTCAAGGACGACCCGTGTATGCCGGGCACCCTGATGCTCGAAGGCTGCCTGCAAGCGATGGCGTTCTACCTGGCAGCGCTGGGCCACACCACCGATGCCGATGGGTACCGATACGAGCCGGTCACCGACATGTCCATACCGATGCGCTGCCGCGGCCAGGTCACTCCGGACAGCCGGGAGATCGTCTACGAGGTGTTCGTCGCCGAGGTTTCCGGCGGCCCCGTGCCCACGCTGATCGCCGATGTGCTGTGCACCGTCGACGGGGTGAAGGCGTTTCATGCCCGCCGTGCCGGACTCCGTCTGGTGCCGGACTGGCCGCTCGCGCAACTCCCATCCACCGTCATCGGCACCCGGAATGCCGGTACGGTCGCGGCTGACCAGACGGCACTGCTCGCATCGGCCTTGGGCCGACCCAGCGCGGCGTTCGGATCGATGTACGCCCCGTTCGATGGCACCCGTCGTGCGGCCCGCCTCCCGGGCCCGCCGTTCCAGTTCGTCTCCCGGATCATGTCGGTGGACGCGCCGCCGGCGGCGATGCGACCGGGCACCCAAGTGGTCGCCGAGTACGACGTGCCACCAGACGCGTGGTACTGGCACGAGAACGGCTGCCCGGTGATGCCGGTGTCGGTGCTGATGGAGGTCGCGCTGCAGCCGTGCGGTTGGCTGGCCTCCTACGCGGGTTGCGCACTGTCCACCACAGAGGATCTGCTGTTCCGCAACCTCGACGGCGCCGCCACCATACTCGCCGAGGTGACGCCGTCGACTCCCGTCGTGCGTACGACAGCCACCCTCCGCGACATTTCGACACACGCCGGCATGATCATCGTCGCGTTCGACCTGGCCTGCGACGCGAATGGCGAACCCGTGCTGTCCGCCTCGACCGTCTTCGGCTTCTTCCCGCGCGACGCCTTCGCCGACCAGGTCGGCCTGCCGGCGACCGACGCGGAACGCGCGAGTCTCGTCGCCGCCGGTGATCCGATGATCGAGCCGGGCGCACCATCGTCTTCCGAACCGACGCTGCGGATGTGGGACCGGATCACCGCTTACCACCCGAACGGCGGACCCGCGGGGCTCGGCCGGATCGTGGCGGAAAAGGAGATCACCGGAGCCGAATGGTATTTCCGATCGCACTTCTTCCAGGACCCGGTGCAACCGGGCTCGCTCGGGGTCGAAGCCATGATCCGGCTGTTGCGCTTCGTCGTGAACGACAAGGAATCGATTGCCGGATCGCGTTTCGAGTCGGTCGCGCTCGACGAACGTCTGACGTGGAAGTACCGCGGCCAGGTGACCCCGGACAACAGACTCGTGACGATCGAACTGACGGTGTCGCGCATCGAGTGGACCGGCGCCGCATGCCTGGCCGTCGCCGACGCCGCACTGTGGGTCGACGGAACCAAGATCTACCAGGTTCCGGATCTGTCGGTCCGGCTCGTACCCGCGGATCCGTATCAGGCGGAGGAACTTCTGGACCCGGTCGTCGACGACTGGGTAGGCGACCACTGTCCCACCTGGACTGTGCCGGCTCTGCCCTTGATGTCGACCATGGACCGAATGTTCGCGGCGGCACGGCAGCTGGGGACCGTGTGCGCGCTGCGTGAACTCCGGATTCAGCGGTGGACCCCGGTGCCGGGCCCGACGAAGCTGCGCACCGAAGTACAGCGAACCGACCAGGGGTTCGCCGTCACGGCGTCGGTGTGGCGGGAGGCGAAGAACCCGGCCCTGTCGAGGTTCGAGCCGACCGCGATCGCCACGCTCCTGTCGTGGAACACCGAATCCCGGCCCGCCCCATGGCCGGATCCCGCCGACCTGTGCCCCGCACCGAATCCGTACACCTCGGGTGCCCTCAGCCATGGGCCGCGTTTCCAGTACCTCGTTTCGGTCCGATCCGGCCCGAATGCGGCGGTGGGCGTTCTCGACGCCGCCCGCGGCAGCGTGCCCCGGGGCGAACTACACCAAGGGCTCCTCGACGCGTGCACACATGTCATCCCGCACGCGGAACTCTGGCGCTGGTCACCGGAAATCGCCCGCGGGCAGGTCGGCTACCCGCACCGCATCACTGTGCTCAACCTGTACGAATCCCTCCCGACGCAAGGGGAACTGACCGTCAGAGCCAGGTTCGCCGGATTCGAGGCCGGCGACCACCGGCACCCTGCCTTCGACGTGCAGGTATGTCAGGCAGACCGGGTCCTGGCCGCATTCCATCTCGTCGACGCGCTCGTCCCTGCGGGCCCGTTGGCCGCGCTCGACCACGCCGAGCGTCGGGCCTTCTTGCGTGACCGGGCATTCGTCGCAGGCACCGGCCTGTCCCGGACCGAGAACGGGGTGACCCGGCTGACTCAGGCGGAGGTGGACAATCTCGACTGGCTCAGCGGAACAGTCGCCGGGATCTACGCTCTCGACCGCGGCGTGCGCGAGCATGACGCCGACGATCGAACGAACCCCGCGATGCGCCACGGCGCGGACCGGCTGGCCCAGATCGCGATGAAAGACCATATCGGTCGCAGGCTCGGCGTCCATCCCGGCGAGGTCGACGCAGACGTCGCCGCATCCCGCGCCTATCTCGGTGCCGACGTCTACCGGCTCGAGGTGACGATTCTGCCTACCTCGGTGGTGGTCCGAGACGAATAGCAGGTCCTCCTGGACCGCGGTCCCGGAGCCGGTCGGACGGGCCGCCATCCTCATTCGCGGCGAGCGTCCGTCGCGCGCGGCGCCTCGGGCGGGCTCGTCTCCGGGGAGGACGGAACACCAGATCTCCCATGGTTGGGAGGGTTGGTTCTCGGCTATGGCCGCGAGGTGTAATGCGCTTCGCAGCATCGACCTCATCGGCCGAGTCGCATCGGAAAGAGACACGTGATGAAACCATCCGACCTGCCACGGGATTCGCGCTTCTACCGCGCGGCCGAACCGTTCGAGGACCAAGGTGCACTGCACTTCACGCGTATGGCAGAGGTCGTCGAGATCTTCAGGCTCGAGAAGCGGGGAGCGTTCAGCACCGATTTCACGTACCTGCTCGAGTTCGTCGGTGGCATGGGCGTGCCCGTGCCGTCTCGTCCGCACCTCAATTTGCTCTTCCCTTGGACCCAAAGCGAGATGCGGGCGGACGGCTCACCAGGCAGGCACGCGATCCTGCATGGTTTGCTCGCCAAGCACTTCAGCCGAAGATCGGTCGCCGATCTGGAAGATACCGTCGGAGACTTGACGCGCAGGGGGCTGCGGGAGGGGACGGCTACCGGCTCGGGCGAGTTCGATCTCGTCGAGTTCGCAACCACCTTGTCGTCGCGCGTCGTCTCGTCGTTGCTGGGGTTGCCGCTGGAGGCCGCGGCGATTGTTCGCGAAGAAGTCGAAGCCTACGAGCGGCGGCCGGGGTTCGAAGCGGTCGAACCGGAGTCACCAGCGCTTCGGGCTTTCTTCCAGCAGTTGTTCGACGATGAACCGAAAGGCGGGTTGCTGGCGGAACTGTCGGGTGCGTATGCGGCGAAATCCATCGATCTGGACGAGCGCGATGCCCTTGTCTGGGGATGTTGGGCGGCCGGCCTGAGCACCACCGCCACGGCCATCTCGCTGCTCATCGGACTCATGATCGAACTCGACCTCGTGCAGGTCGCCGCCGATGCCGACGCCGACTGGTTGAACGCGGTCACGCAGGAGGCTCTCCGCTACGCGACCCCGTTCTCGGTGGTGCCGATGTTCGCCACCCGCGACATCACGCTCGCAGGTGGCGTTGCGCTGCGCGAAGGCCAACCGATCCGGCTTGTGCTCGGCGCTGCCAATCGCGATCCGGCGGTGTTCGGTATCGACGCCGACGAGTTCGTTCCGGCGCGCGCGAACGCCAACCACCACATCGCCTTCGGCCTGGGAATGCATTGGTGCCTGGGTGACAGGCTCGCACGCCTGGAGATGCGCACGGCGCTGCGAGAGTTCGCGAGGAACCTGACCGGGACCACTCTGCTCGAATGGCGCCGCGAGACAGGCCTGTTGGACCGCGTCGCGGTCGCTGGTCTCGGTTACGCCGGTCGTTCCCACCCGTGAGCGACCCAGCGCGCTCCACCGGACCGCATCGAGCCGCCTCGCCGGACAACCGATCGGCGACATGATGGGATGGTCGGCAGACGCGGTGGATTACGACGGATGCAGGACCGCAGAGTTGGTGTTGTCACACCGTCCATTTCGTGCCGGCGAACACGCCCGGTTCAGCTACGGCGTCGTGGGATCCACCTCACCGACGTCAGCGAATCCGCGAGGCTTATCCGAGCCGACGCTCTTCGACCGCCGTGCTGAAGCCGGTGCCGTTGAGGTCCAGGTACAGCAGGCGCTCGGTGATCGACAGGGTGACGGTGTTGCGGCGTTCGACAGTGGCGGCAGCGGAATCGATGAAGCCGCGATCGAAGCTGTAGAGCCCGATCGTCTCAGCGCGATGGATCCGCTTGCCGGCGAGTTGAGCCAGCACTTTGGCCGGATCGCGATGGGTGTAGACGGCAGCGCGGCCGGCCAGCTTGCTGCCTCGGTGTAAGCGTTCCGCGTCGGGTGCGCCGACTTCGATCCACGCGGTGAGTCGACCGGTGAGATCGCGCACCAGCACCGCGGGCTCGTCGGTGGCGGAAATGCCTTCGCTGAAGGCGATGCCTTCCTGATACTCGAGGCAGTAGGCCAGCAGACGCGTCAGCATGAACTCGGCGGTTTCCGAAGGGTGACGTGCCAGGCGCAGCTCCAAAGTCTGATAGACATCGCGATCTATGTCGGCCAGTCGAACGGCGAAGTTATGGAGTGTTGCGCTGATAGCCATAGGTGCACGAGCTTAGCCGCGGATGCATGTGATGCGTTGAGGCCGGGCCGGGCCGGTCAGGACGAAGCCTCGGACGGGCGCGCGCAGGCGCGGCGGTGCAGCGCGAGCTGGATCTCGAGCAGCAGGCGGTCGGCGGGGTCGCCCAAGTCCATGCCGAGGATTTCTTCCACGCGGCGCAGGCGATAACGCAGTGTGTTCGGGTGCACCTGGAGGGCGGCAGCGGCAATACGCACCTCGCCGTGGGCACGCAGATATGTCTCCGCACTCTCGCGCAGGCTCGCGGAATGCTTCCGGTCGTAGTCGAGCAGGGCACGAAGCCGCGGATCGTGCAGTTCGGCGCGGGCGCCGACCACATCGAGCAGTTCGCCGAGCAGGACGGCGGTGCGGGATTCCGCCAACGTGGTCACTCGCGCCTTCGGGTCGGTGGCGACAGCGTTGTCCAGCACGCGGTCGACCTCGCCCCGGGCGGCCGCCACCCGGTCGAGATCGTCGACCGGACAGGCGATCGCAGCCCGCAATGCCAGCGACCGCTTCGCCTCGAACTGCTCGATCAGCTGACGCGTCCACGCGGTCACTGCGGGCGCGGACCGGTAGCCGGGCAGCAGCACGTAGACGCGGTCGCCGTGCGTCGTGGTCACCGAGTCACCGCGGAACGAACTCGCGCGCAGGCGCAAAATATTGCCGAGCGCGGTGGGCTCGAGCGCGGTGGGCTGCTCGGCGGCGACGAGCGCGAACGCCACCACCGCCACCGGACCGTGCTTCGGCAGGTTGAGCGCGGTCGCCACCGCGTCTACGTCGACCGCTCCCTGCGCGATGCCGAACAGCCGCTGGATCAACAGCGCCTCGGTGGACGGTGCGTCGAGGCTACGTGAGATCAATCGACCCGCGATGGCCGAAGCGCCACGCAGAATCTCCGCCGCGTCCGGATTGAACGGCCGGTCCCCCTGCTGCAGCCAGATCGCGCCGAGCACGCGCGGCGCACGCGCCGCCGCGTCCGCGGGATGGCGGATACCGACAACCAGCCTGCGTCTGATGTTCAGTTCCTCGTGCGCGGGGATGTCGATGACCTCGTCGGTGTCGCGCAACCGGTCGAATACCCCCCATTTCCGCAGCACGGTCAGATAGTCACGCGGGCCCTCTCGACCGAGTATGGACAGCACCCGCAACTGGTCGGCGGTCTGGTCGGATGCCGAGTACGCCAGCACGTGCGAGTGCGCGTCCTCGATGGACACCATTCCGCCCGCGTTCTGGGCGACCATCTGCGCCAGACCGAACAGATCGATGTCCGCGACGGCCAACTCACTCTCCCCGGCCACTTTCCCGCCCTTCGGCCAACTCGACAACCCGATCGTCCAATCTTTGTCCAACTGGCTCATTCTCCGGGCAGGTTTCCGGTGTTGACTTCCACTTACCGCAAAATCACCTACTCGGCAGGGAGCAGCCATGGATGCCATCGTGTCCACACCCCAACCGGTCAATGAGCCGGTGGGCACCTTCGCCCCGGGCAGTGCGGAACGCGAACGGTTGCGCGAGAAGCTGGCCGACTTCGCGGCGACGCCGACCGAAGTCCATCAGGTCATCGGCGGCGACCACCGGCATGGTTCCGGCACACCGATCGCGGTGGTGCAGCCACACCGGCACACGGCGGTGCTCGGCACGCTCACCACAGCCCGGCCACGCGATGTCGAGGACGCCATCGCGGCGGCCACGGCGGCGGCGCCGGGCTGGCGGGCGCTCTCGTTCGAAGACCGTGCCGCGATCTTCCTGCGCGCCGCAGACCTGCTGGCGGGGCCGTGGCGGGAAACCATCGCCGCCGCGACGATGCTGGGGCAATCCAAGACCGCCTACCAGGCCGAGATCGACACCCCGTGCGAACTGGTCGACTTCTGGCGCTTCAACGTGCACTTCGCCCGCCGAATCCTGCAGGATCAGCCGATCTCGACGCCCGGCGTATGGAACAAGGTCGAGTACCGTCCGCTCGAGGGCTTCGTCTACGCCATCACGCCGTTCAACTTCTCGGCGATAGCGGGCAATCTGCCCACTGCGCCCGCGCTGATGGGCAACACCGTCGTGTGGAAGCCGGCCGTGACCCAGGCGGTGGCGGCGTACTGGACGATGAAGCTGCTCGAGGCGGCGGGGCTGCCGCCCGGCGTGATCAATATGGTGCACGGCGCCGGCCCCGAGGTGTCGGAGGTGACGCTCACCGATCGCCGACTCGCCGGCATCCACTTCACCGGATCGACCGCGACATTCCAGCATCTGTGGCGCATGGTCGCGGCGAACATCGCCGACTACGACAGCTATCCGCGGCTGGTCGGCGAGACCGGTGGCAAGGATTTCGTCGTGGCGCACAGCTCGGCGGATCCCGACGTGCTGACCACCGCACTGATCCGCGGCGCATTCGACTACCAGGGCCAGAAGTGCTCCGCCGCCTCGCGCGCGTTCATCCCGAAGTCCGTGTGGGCCACGATGGGCCGGGAGTTCGTCGACAAGGTCGACGAACTCAGCTACGGCGATGTCACCGACTTCAGCCACTTCGGCGGAGCGTTGATCGACAAGCGGGCCTTCGACAAGAACGCCGAGGCCATCGCGCGCGCCAAGGCGACGCCGAGCCTCACGATCGCCGCGGGCGGGCACGCCGACGACAGCGTCGGCTACTTCGTCGAGCCGACCGTCCTGCTCGGCGACGACCCCGCCGACGAGGCGTTCCGCACCGAGTACTTCGGCCCGATCCTCGCCGTGCACGTCTACGACGATTCCGCCGCCGGCTCGTTCGAGTCCACCCTCGACCTGATCGACAAGGGCGCCCGCTACGGCCTGACCGGTGCGATCATCGCCGATGACCGCACAGCGATCGCCACCGCGACCGAGCGGCTGCGGTTCGCGGCAGGAAACTTCTATGTCAACGACAAACCCACCGGCGCCGTTGTCGGGCAACAGCCATTCGGC
Source organism: Nocardia sp. NPDC049190 (assembly GCF_040648115.1). NCBI lineage: Bacteria > Bacillati > Actinomycetota > Actinomycetes > Mycobacteriales > Nocardiaceae > Nocardia > Nocardia sp. NPDC049190. The sequence goes on along the minus strand of NZ_JBEZDE010000030.1, from coordinate 46,158 downwards.
GGGTCACGCGCGTCGGGCACCAATGACAAGGCCGGCTCGGCGCAGAATCTGCTGCGCTGGACCTCCGCGCGCACGATCAAGGAAACGTTCGTTTCCGCGACCGACCACCGCTACCCGCATCAGGAGCACTGATGGCCTTCTCCGGATTGCTCCGGCCCGCCATGCTGGCGGCGTCGCGCTCCCCACGCATGGAGCGCACGATCACACGCATGCCGACCACCAAGAAACTGGTGGACCGCTTCGTAGCAGGCGAATCGGAGCAACAGGCAGTGGCGGCGACCACCGCACTGCTCGATTCGGGACGCCGCGTGACCATCGACTATCTGGGCGAGGACACCACCGATCTCGACCAGGCCCGCGCTACCGTCGCGCACTATCTGCGGCTACTGACCGCGCTGGCCGAACTGACCGCCGCGGACACGGGAACCGTGCGATCGCTGGAGGTATCACTCAAACTGTCCGCGCTCGGCCAGTCACTCCCGCGCGACGGGCACGCGCTAGCTCGCGAGCACGCCCACCAGATCTGCACCGCGGCGGTAGTCGCGGGAGCATGGGTGACCATCGACGCCGAGGACCACACGACAACCGACTCGACGCTGGCCATCGTGCGCGAACTGCGCGCGGACTTCCCGTGGCTGGGCACGGTGCTGCAGGCTTACCTGAAACGCACCGAGAGCGACTGTCGAGAATTCTCCGGTCCCGGCTCGCGAATCCGCTTGTGCAAGGGCGCCTATCGTGAACCGTCGTCGGTGGCCTATCAGGACCGGTCCGCGGTCGACGAGTCCTATCTACGCTGCCTGCGCGTCCTGATGGACGGCGAGGGCTATCCGATGGTCGCCACGCACGACCCGGCGCTGATCGACGCGGCGCTGCGTCGAGTGACCGAAACCGGACGCGCGCACGACGATTTCGAACTCCAGATGCTGTACGGCATCCGCGACGCCGAGCAGGTGCGTCTGGTCGGCGCGGGACATGCGCTGCGCGTCTATCTGCCCTACGGCGATCAGTGGTACGGCTATTTCATGCGCAGGTTGGCCGAGCGTCCAGCCAACGTCGCCTTCTTCTTGCGGTCGTTCGGCCGCGACCGCTGAGCCGTGCCGTCCGTTCGGACGTTGCGCTGAAATTCGTTTGTCCGACGCACCGCGCGCAGCCCGGCCGTGGTCGCATTTAGGCTAGGCGCAGCTCGAAATGTGATCTGCGTTGCCGCCCTGTGGGTATCGCGGAGGACGAAAGGATGTCCATGTCCATCGCGCAGTTGCGCAGCCAGATGTTGCGCCGCAAACCCCTCGGGGACGTCGAAGACGAATCCGTCCCCGCCGATGAGCAACTGTCACGGTCGCTGGGCTTGTGGCAACTCACCGCCATCGGCGTCGGCGGCATCATCGGCGCAGGCATCTTCACGCTGGCCGGTGCGGTCGCGCATTCCGTGACCGGCCCCTCGGTGCTCATCTCGTTCCTGATCGCCGGCGTCGCGAGCGCGGCCGCCGCGCTGTGCTATGCCGAGTTCGCCGGGATGATTCCCAAGGCCGGGTCCGCCTACACCTACGGCTACGTCTCCCTGGGCGAGATCGCGGGCTGGTTCATCGGCTGGGATCTGCTGCTGGAGTACATCGCGGTCGCGGCTGTCGTCGCAATCGGCGTCTCCGGGTATTTCCGCTTTCTACTCGAGCAGGTCGACATCACACTGCCGGACTGGATGATGGGCGCCTGGGGCACCGGCGACGGCCACGTGATCGATGTGTTCGCCATGCTGTTCTGTCTCGGCACAGCGTGGCTGCTGTCGCGCGGCATCCGCAGCGTCGGCCGGTTCGAGACCGTCGCCGTCGGGATCAAAATGGCGCTGGTCGTACTGATCGTGGTGCTCGGCGTGTTCCACATCGACAGCGCCAACTACACCCCCTACTTCCCGTTCGGTGCGGGCGCGGTGTGGACCGGCGCGGCCACCGTCTTCTTCGCCGTGTTCGGCTACGACGCGATGAGCACGGCCGCCGAGGAATCCACCGAGGGCAAGAAACACCTACCCAAGGCGATCCTCTACTCGCTGGCCATCGCCATGGTGCTCTATGTGCTGGCCACCCTGGTGCTCACCGGCATGCAGAACTACCGCGAAATCAGCCCGACCAGCGGATTCTCCACCGCGTTCGAGTCGGTCGGCCAGCCTGGCGTCGCGAACATCATCGCGGTCGGCGCCATCGTCGGCATCGTCACCGTGGTGCTCACCTTCATGCTCGGCGTCACCCGCGTCTGGTTCGCCATGAGCCGCGACGGGCTGCTACCGGAATGGTTCGCCAAGACCCATCCGGTCCGCAAGGTGCCCACCCGCGTGACCTGGATCGTCGGCATCGGATCGGCGCTGATGGCGGGGCTGCTGGACATCACCGTCGTCGCCGAACTGACCAATATCGGCATCCTGATGGCCTTCATCGTCGTGTCCGTCGCGGTGATCGTGCTGCGGCGCACGCGGCCCGACGAGCCGCGGACGTTCCGGCTACCGTTCATGCCGGTCGTCCCGCTGGTCGGCATCGGATTCTCGCTCTATCTGATCTGGTCGCTGCCGTGGCAGACCTGGGTGCGCTTCCTGGTCTGGCTCGTCGTCGGGCTGATCGTCTACTTCACCTACTCGCGCACGCACTCCAAGCTCGAACGCAGCGGCTCGGTCGCGACCGCGAGTCTGCCTGACCCCGGGCAGCACTGACGCCGACTTCTCGGCCCCGGTCGGGTGGGTGAACTGTCCACCCACCCGCCACTCACGTCACACCCGATGCCCGATTCGCTCGTGGTTTGAACCGAATCGACGCACCGGGAGTACTCATTGCAAAAAGATTGCTCGACTCCATACGGTCGGGTGTGGGACCGGACGGCACGACGCGCCGGGCCACGGCGGTCGGACCGGGGCGAGAGGAGCGAGTAGCGGAATGGATCTCCAGGAGGTCGTCGCGTCAGGCGTGCTCGAACAGCGGGAGCTGTTGGGGCAGGGGGTTCTTTCGACCCAGCAGCTCGTCGCGGCGACGCTCGATGGAATCGATGCTGCCGCGGATCTCGGCGCCTTCACCCGCGTCCTGCGCGAGGAAGCCAAGGCCGAGGCGATCGCGCGGGACCAGGAACGCGCCGCCGGCGGCCCGGTGGGCCCGCTGCACGGAATCCCGATCGCGATCAAGGATGAAATCGACGTCGCGGGCGCGGTAACCACGTTCGGCACCCGGGCGAACTCGATACCCGCGGTGGCCGATGCCGAGGTGGTGCGCAGGCTGCGCGCCGCGGGCGCGGTGATCGTCGGAAAAACCACGATGCCGGAGTTCGGGCAGTGGCCGTACACCGAATCCAGCACCTTCGGGGTCACCCGCAACCCGTGGGACACCACCCGCTCCACGGGCGGATCCAGCGGCGGTTCGGCCGCGGCGGTAGCGGCCGGGCTGGTTCCGGCGGCACTCGGCGGCGACGGTGGCGGCTCGATCCGGATCCCGTCGGCATGCTGTGGATTGTTCGGTCTGAAGCCGCACCGCGGGCGGGTGTCGAACGCACCGAACGCGCACCTGTGGTGGGCGCTGGGGGTCGTGGGACCGCTGACCCGCAGCGTCCTGGATTCGGCGATCGTCTACGACGTCATCCGCGGCAGCACACCCACCGACCGGTTCCGGGCACCCGACCCGATGACGTCGTTCGAGACAGCGGCTCGCAGCGCAGCGCGACCGCTGCGGATCGGCTACAGCATGAAATCCCCCACCCCTCTGGTGAAGGCGGATCCGCTACATGTACAGGCGGTTCGCGACACCGCGATTCTTCTTGCCGAGCTGGGGCATACGGTGATCGAGATCGACCCGGACTACCCGGATCCGACGCTCGCCTTCTTCCCTCAGTTCTTCGGCGGTGTGCGCGCGGAGGCGGCCGAGGTGAACCATCCGGAACTACTGGAACGCCGCACCAAGCAGACGATGGCCCTGGGTGCGTGGGTGCGGCGACCGCTTGTCGAATGGGCGATCCGCGCGGGAGAGTCGGTGGCCCGTAAGGCCGAGCGGATCTTCACCGAGTGCGATCTGCTGCTCATACCCACCGTCGCGATTCGCCCACCCCGGCTCGGCGTCCTCGATGGAGCGAATACGATACGCGCCCAGCTCGCGGCGATCCCAATGATCGCCTACACCGCTCTGTGGAACGTCACCGGCAGTCCGGCGGCCGCCCTCCCCGCGGGCGTCGGCGATGACGGGCTTCCGCTGTCGGTCCAGTTGGTCGGGCCCGCGAACGGCGAGACGACGATCCTGACGGTGGCAGCGCAGCTGGAGCAAGCCCGGCCGCATCCTCGTCCGGGGCAGGTAGGGCACGCGTACTGAAGGACGCGGACCCGACCGCCCCCCAGTATCCCGAAGAACATTCATCGAGATCCGGTCATTTGCGAACAGAATTCGGTACCGTCAGGACATGCGCAAGACCGATTCGCCCCGGAGCCCGGTCACACCGAGCCGCCACCCGTCGGGCGTCCCGATCGACGAGACCGACCGAATCCTGCTCGACCAGCTGGCGCGGGACGGGCGCATGACGAACAACGCGCTCGCCGCCGCGGCGGGCATCGCGCCGTCGACCTGCCTCGGCCGGGTGCGGGCGCTGGTAGAGCGCGGCGTGATCCGGGGATTCCACGCCGATATCGATCCGGCGGCACTCGGCCGCAACCTGCAGGCCATGATCGCGGTGCGCCTGCACTCGAGCGCTCGCCGGCAGCTCGCCGAGTTCGGGCAGCGCATGTCGGCGCTCGACGAGGTGCTCAACGTCTATTTCATCGCGGGCGCCGACGACTACCTCGTCCACGTCGCCACCGCGAATTCCGACGAACTCCGCGTGTTCGTGCTCGAACATCTCAGCGCGCACCCAGCCGTGGCGTCGACCGAGACGATCCTCATCTTCGAGCACATGCGGCCGCGATCGGGATCCACGTAACGGGAGCACCGCGCCGCAGCGGCTACGCGGCGAGGCTTTCGGTCACGTAACCGTGCGCCTGGGCCACCGATTCCGACAGCAGCGCCCCACGATGAGTGCTCAGACCCGCGGCCAGACCAGGATCGGCGGCCACCGCATCGCGCCACCCGTGTTCGGCGAGCGAAACCACGTACGGCAGCGTGGCGTTGGTGAGTGCGACGGTCGAGGTGTTGGGCACCGCGCCGGGCATGTTGGCGACGCAGTAGAACACCGACTCGTGCACGCGATAGGTCGGCTCGGCATGCGTGGTCGGGCGCGAGTCCGCGAAGCATCCACCCTGGTCGATCGCGATATCGACGAGCACCGAGCCCGGCTTCATCTGCGCAACCAGATCGTTGGACACCAAGGTCGGCGCCTTGGCGCCGGGCACGAGCACCGCGCCGATCACCAGGTCCGCCTCCCGGACCGCGGCATCCACCTCCAGGCGGTTCGACATGACGGTCCGCACCTGGCCGCGGAACTGAGCGTCGATTTCGCGCAGGCGCGCGATGTTCAGATCCAACACGGTGACGTCGGCACGCATACCGTGCGCCACAGCGATCGCGTTGCCGCCCGCGACCCCCGCGCCGAGCACGACGACCTTGGCGGGACGGGTACCGGGCACGCCGCCCATCAGCACGCCGCGTCCACCGCCGCTGCGCATCAGGTGATAGGCGCCGGCCTGCGGAGCCAGCCGGCCGGCGACCTCGCTCATCGGCGCGAGCAGCGGAAGGGAGCCGTCGCGTCCGGTCACGGTTTCATAGGCGATCGAGGTGATGCCGGAGGCCAGCAGCGCGTCGGTGCACTCCTTCGACGCGGCCAGATGCAGGTAAGTGAACAACACCTGGTTCTCGCGCAGCCGCCCGTACTCCTCGGCCACCGGCTCCTTCACTTTGAGCACCAGATCGGCGGCGCCCCAGACCTCGTCGGCGGTATCCAGCACCCGCGCTCCGGCGACTGTGTACGTCTCGTCCCCGAAGGCCGAGCCGAGCCCCGCGCCCGTCTCCAAGTACACCTCATGTCCACGGGATACGAGTTCGTGCACGCCGGCCGGCGTGCACGCCACGCGGTATTCGTGGTTCTTGACCTCGCGGGGGATCCCGATTTTCACCTGCACTCCTGACGGTCGGTGGACGGCTGTCGACGATCCGCGTCGACACGAATCATCGCTGCCCAAGAGTATGAAGATTCTGCAAGTGTAGATCTAGTTCACTGAAGATAATTCTTACATGACCCAACTTTCGGCTCGAATAGACAGAATCTGCCCGGTTCGAGCCCGCTTACCCGCAGCATCTTCGGCGACCGTCCAGCAAACGGGCGACGACGGGTCGCGCCACCGCGACGAGCGCACAACTCGTCTGAGACGTATTCCTCGGCCGAGCAGGCCTATCGCACTGTGAAGGAGCGCATCCTCTCCGGCGCGTCGGCCGGCGGCCAGCTGATCGGCGCGGGCGAAACGCCGCCGATCCGGGCCCGTCCCGGACGCCGGTCCGCGAGGCGTTTGTGCGCCCGGAGACCGGCGGCAGCAGCCTCACCGGGGATCTCGGCCGTCAGTTCTTCCGAGTCAAAAGGACGAGTGGAATCTCCCGCTCGGTCTTCGTCTGGTACTCGCCGTAAATGGGCTGCGCTGTGGTAACCCTGGGCCACAACGTCGCTCGCTCCTGCACCGTCGCCACCCGAGCAGTCATCGGCACCTGGGGTCCGCTCTGCACGGAGACCGTCACGTCGGGGTTGTCTCGCAAGTTCAGAAACCACGCAGGATGCACCGGGTCACCGCCGCGCGACGCGACGACGACGTAGGTCTCGCCGTCGACAACCGGCGCGGTGAGCATGACCGCATGCGGCCTACCGGATTTCCGGCCGGTGGTCGTGAGCTCGATCGACGGCATGCCTTGGATCTCGTTCCCCAGCTTGCCGAAACTGATCTTCAGCAAGGCACGATGCACCATGTTCATAGCCTTCAAAGTGAAATCCGCGGGCATGTAATCCTCACATCTACTCGACTAGGTGTTTCGGGCCCAGTGGCGGACGCGCCCCCGGCGACTGGGACTGTACCGAATCGATCCGCCGCCGAGAGACCGACGATGTGCCCCACGACCCGCCGCACGGCATCGACGCGACTGGGCCGAGGCAACCACGCGAGGCGACTCGACGTATATTTCTGAAATCCGGCGCTGGATCGACACCCGGGACACCGGCTCTGACCGGCACGGAAACCACGCGCGCGACGGAGATCAACGCCTTCATCGCCTTTGAGTCGATATCGAGCACTACGAAAGACAACGACGCCAGCACGCAGATCCGACCGAAGGGAACCGTGACATGACCACGACCATCAGACGCGCCCTCGTCGCCGCCGCCGGTGCCGGACTCCTCGTTCTCTGCTCCGCCACCGCCACCGCGCGCCCCATCGGCCCTTTCGACGTCGGCGGAGCCATCGAAGTCGAATACGACCAGGCCGGCGGCCCCGCCGTCTTCGGCGACCCCACCGGCCCCGAATCGGCCGCCGGCCGCGGCGGCCGCTATCAGACCTTCGAACGCAATGCCGCGATCTACTGGCACCCCGACACCGGAGCCCACCAGATCGGCGGCGCCATCCGCACCAAATGGGACAACCTAGGCAGCGAGACCGGGACCCTCGGCTACCCGGTCGTCCGTGAACAGTCCACCCCCACCAAATTCGGCCGCTACAACCACTTCCAAGGCGGCTCCATCTACTGGTCGCTCGGCACCGACGCCCACCAGATCGGCGGCGCCATCCGCGACAAGTGGGGTAGCTACGGCTGGGAAGCCAGCCCCCTCGGCTTCCCCATCACCGACGAGTCCAACGCCCGCAAAGACAACGGAAAGTACAACCTCTTCGGCGGCGGAGCCATCTACTACTCCGCCCGCACCGGCGCCCACGTCATCTGGGGAGCGCTCCGCGACACCTGGGAAGCCGCAGGTGCCGAACATGGCCGCTACGGCTTCCCCACCAGCGACGAGTACGACTACGAAAACGGCAAGGCCCAGGACTTCCAAGGCGGCCGCATCACCTGGAAACCCTGACCGGCTCGTGACACGTCCTGGTCCGGCGGATGTAGGTATTCAGGGCACGGGAGGACTGCGGGGGTGTTTACTGACATGAACAGCAAATCTCCGGTAACCGCTCGAGGTGTGTATGCCGGTATGGCGAGTACGCGAGTTCCGTGACGATGATCTGGATCAGGCGATCCAGATCTGGGAGCAAAGCCGGGTGCCTGCGGTGGGCGATTCGGTCTTCGCCCTGGCGGAGGTGATGGCGGCCGCGCGAGCAGGACAACCGGCGGTGGTGGCCGAGGTCGGCGACGAGATGGTGGGGATGGCGGTCGCTCATATCCAAGGGGAACGAGCCTGGATCCTGCTGGTAGCGCTCGGAGCGCAGTGGCGTCGGCGCGGTATCGGCAGCGCGCTGCTCGCCGAATTGGAGCGACGGCTGCGATCGACCGGCGTTCGGCGGATCTGCGCGCTCCTCCCCGAGGATGCCACCGGTTCCGCGGCATTCGAGAATTCCGGTTACTTCCGTCGGACCGGCCTGGTCTATTACGAACTGCTCGAGCAGTTGGGTCCTGCGCAGTCCAGCCTGCTGACCGAACTGGGTGGACGTCTTCTTCCGCCGGGACTCTGGCAGTCGATGGCCGGAATGACACGGGAGAAGGACATCATCGAACGTCGGATCGTGCTGCCGTTGGCGAATCCCGATGTGGCCGAGCGCTACCGGGTTCGCCCGCCCAAGAGCGTGATCCTGTTCGGGCCGCCCGGGACCGGCAAAACAAGCTTCGCAAAGGCGGTCGCATCGCGGCTGGGTTGGCCGTTCGTGGAACTGTTCCCGTCCCGATTGGCCGCCACCGCGACCGGAGGTTTGGCGGACTCGCTGCGCGAGGTTTTCAGCGAACTGGCCGAACTCGACGAGGTACTGCTGTTCATCGACGAGGTGGAGGAGATCGCTGGCACCCGCTCGGGGACGGCGACCAGCCCGGCCCATGGTGTCACCAATGAACTGCTCAAACTGATACCGGCGTTCCGGGAAAATTACAGCCGCCTCATGATCTGCGCGACCAACTCGGTGCGATCACTGGATTCGGCATTTCTGCGCCCTGGTCGATTCGACTACGTGATACCGGTCGGGCCGCCGGACGCGGTCGCCCGGAACGCCATTTGGCGGCGGTATCTCGGTGACGCCGCCGAGTCCATCGACGTCGACCGGTTGGTGCACGCCAGTGCGCAATTCACGCCCGCGGACATCGAGCATGCCGCACGTGTGGGCGCGCAGGCCGCGTTCGAGCGCGAAATACTCCACCGCACAGGCGAGCCCGCGACCATCGAGGACTACCTGACCGCGATCACACACACCCGCCCGACCCTGACGTCCGAGACTCTGACGGCCTTCGAGCAGGACCAGGCGGATTACACACGACTGTGAGAGATCGTTCTATGCCGCGGTACCGCCGAGGGCGACCGAGACCGGTTCGCAGCACGCAATCGTGTGTCCGAGCTAGGGCATGGCGTACCCCTCACCAGGTCGCCATGTGTAGACTCCCCGCTCGACATCTGTTCCATCCCAATGACTTCCGTTGCCACGACGGCCGTTCACCCGGCGGGCACGAAGGTCGCGGTGCCGGGAAGTAACCGATGTCTTCGTCGGATCAGCTCAACTCGCGCATCATCTCGGGAGATCGCTATGCATCCTGGCCGGTTTCTTTCAGTTGGCATCGCACTGACGGTCGTGGCCGCCATGACCGGCGTCGGCACCGCCGCCGCAGAGAAGGAACAGAACTACCTCTGCACTGATGCTGCTTTTCGTAAGGAAATGCTCGACCTGCACAACACGTTCCGGGCCGATCATCGGGCACCGGCCCTCACCCTCGATCAGACCTTGAACAAGGTCGCCGAGGAATGGGCACAGCACTTGGCCGAGACGCACAGCTTCGAACACCGGCCGAACCCGAAGTACGGCGAGAACCTCTACATGATGACGAGCGGCGGTTCCGACCATGCCGGGGCCGAAGAAGCCTTCCGCGGCTGGGCGGACGAGGAGAAGGACTACGACTACCGCAAACCCGGATTCTCGATGGCAACCGGACATTTCACACAGGTGATCTGGAAGAGTACCGAACGACTCGGGGTGGCACGCGCATGCGTGCCGGACTCGTCCGAAACCTATGTCGTCGCCAACTACGACCCGCCCGGCAACTACGAGGGCAGGTATCCCGAAAACGCACTTCGGCCGAAGTAGCCGTTGCCGACGTGGTTACCCGGCTCCGGGTAACCATTCCTCGGCCCCGGAAATCGGCCCCGGAAATATCGCGGCCGACCCGACCCGAACGCTAGTACCGCACCCCTATCCGGCGGCAGCTTCGACCACCAGGGTTCACGCCGTCGGATGAGGGTCGATCTCCTCGGACCGGCGCCACACCTCGGCGGCCCGGCCGATATGCGCCGGCCCGGCGGATCGAACCTCATCGCGCCCGCCAACCCGACCACCGAGCGACATCGATGGCGATCACCGGCCCCGGCGGCGGCTCGGCGATGTAATCGGGATAGCGTCCGGCCAATCGACGTTTCGCCGTTTCCGCCTCGGCTGTCGCCGCGATCCGGGCGTCGCCGTCGGCGCGCGCCCACCACAGTTGGGTCCAGTCATCGCTGTAGAAATCGACGAGCACGCTGACTGCCGGGTTGGCGGCGATATCGGCCAGCCGTCGCAGCGACAGCGTCGTTTTCGGTTTTGCGTCGACGCTGGTATAGATCACCGCACCGACCACGACGAACACGATCGGAACCAGGCGCGGGCGAACGGCAGCCGAGACGGTCGCCAGCCGCGCGACGGGACTACCCGCGAACCGTTCCCGCGCGTCGTCGGAGCTCAGTCGCACATACCCTCCTCGCCACATCGCGCCGGTCCGTCACGCGCCGAGTCGACGATCGAATACCTACTGAATCCGAAATACGCGAAACGGATATTCTCCCACGCTAGTGACTCAGCCCGCCGAACCGGACAGGCGAGCAGGGCATCAGTCCGCGTTTCGACACACCATGGGCGTGACGGTATTGTGACCACAGACCGGCCGAGCGGGTGAAGACCGCAAACCTTCGGCGCAGCATACGATTTCAGCTGCGGCGGCCCGCAAAAAATCGGGGATGAAGTCCGTTCCGTCCCCTAGGCAACCGGACATTTGCCTGAAATCACGGAGATCGATCTTTCCCACGCTACGGTCGAGTCAATGTTCGACTCGTCAAAAGGCGATTACGCCAGAAGGTGAGGCGGTCTTGGATATCGATGTCACGGCCCGGCTGAATCTAGCGTTCGAAATGTGGGAGCGCGCGCACGGGCGCCCGCTTGCCGACGAGACGGTCGCAGCGTGGCTGACCGCAGCCGGATACCACGTCTCGCCCGGTTACCTGGCGCGGCTGCGCCGCGGAGAAGCCACCACGCTCCCGGAGCGAATCCGCACCGGACTCACCCACGTTTTCGGCCTCGACCCCGGCTATTTCGCCTGTGATCCCGACCTCGACCAAGCCGAAGACGCAGAAGTGCTCGCGCACCTGGATAATTCTTCGCTCCGCAGACTCGGCCAAGCCGTCAGCGGCGTCTCGATGCGCACCCTGCTCTACTTGGAATCCGTCGCCGACGTCCTGCGCCGCGCCGATGGCTTGCCTCCGAGCGAACAAACCGCCCAGCTCTGATCGAGCAGACAGACCCAAGGGTCTGTCAAACCTCGGGCCGACCCCACACCGGGACTACGTCGGCAAGCCCTGCTAGCGGGTTGCGCTAGACAGGAGGTCGCACTGTCGGCACGCGCCCGCGCAAGCCCCGCCGACGCCGAGGGCAACGATCCGCACCAGAGGCCGGTCCCTCGGAGAGGGAGGAACTCTCCTCCGCCGCCCCACCTCAGATGCGTCGACCGAGATCGACAGACCGTGTCGGAGTCATCCCATCCGGGCGCCTGGCCGAATTCGCTCGACCGCCGGTTCGGCCCACCCAGTACAGTGACCCGGTGATTCGCACCGCCGCGTTGGCCCACATCCGGGATCGCCGCCTACTGCAGACGCGATCGGTCGGCAAGAACGTCTTCTACATGGCGGGCGGGAAGATCGATCCCGGGGAAACACCCGAGGCGGCGTTACATCGCGAAGTACGCGAGGAACTGGGCGTAGGCATCGTATCCTTCGACGAACTCGGGGTATTTCGCGCCGAGGCGTACGGGCACGCACCCGGTACGCCGCTGCACATGACGTGCTTTACCGCCGAACTCGACGGTGAGCCTCGCCCGACCAGCGAGATCGCCGAACTGCGCTATTTCACCGTGCGCGAGTACGCCGGTATGGATCACGTCGCGCCCGGCTCGATGATGGTCTTCCGCACACTTCACGAACTCGGCGTCGTCGATTGGTGATCCGCGAAAGCGTCGCAACCCGACGTCGCGAACCTTTAGACGTCTGTTTCCAACGATTCCCCTCCGCAGACTTCCGCAACGCCTCTGCTCCGTATGGTGGCACCACAGACTCCTCGCGCCGGCGATTCAGTGACCTAATCGAGATAAAGCTGCTCGCCACCAAGAATTTCTGTGTTCTGCATCACAACAGGTTTATCGGCAAACTCCCCGCATACAGCACGGATCAAGCGAGACGACCAGCACTTTCCAAGATCGGTAGCACCCATCATTCACTACTCGTTAACCGTTAATTCACCTACCGTGATCAAGCTGATATCAGATCCGGGAATAGACCTGGAGTTCGGTTAGACCAAGGAGTAGTCCACACCCATTCGGAAAACGACCGCAGCGGAAGAATGTTCACCCGTCGTGGTCGCTGGAGAAATCAGCGCAGGAAAACCCGCGACCACATTCTCCGTACCGGACAGCGGCACCCACCGTACACCGACCCCGAGTGGCGCCCGCCGCGTCTGCCGCCAGGAATCCGAGCCCGGCCGTCACAACAAAACCCGAAAACAGCACATGGCCGATAGAGGCGAGCTCCCACCGGATGCCCGCCGTGGATCCGCGCTGCCTCGTGCAGACCGGACCACTACACGATCAAGGAACTGATTTCGCAATGCCTGACCTACGCCCTGCTTCTTTCCGTCGCCCGTCGATCCGTGACGGCGTCACCCTCGCACTGGCCGCAGCCGGCATCATCGCCATGGGCGCCTCCTCCGGGGTGGCGATCGCCGCGGCCGACGACACCGTTTCTTCTGCCGTGGTCGCCGACGCCGCGCCGATCGATGCCGCAGCACCCGCATCGGCCGGACTACTGCCCTTCCTGCCCGATCCGGCGCCCCCGGTCTACGAGGACAACCTCGACGGCTGGATCCGCCAAGCCCTCGACATCATGCACGCGCACAATATCCCCGGTAGCTACGACGGCATCTACCGCAACGTGATGCGCGAATCCAGCGGCAACCCGCACGCCATCAACCTGTCGGACTCCAATGCCGCCGCCGGCACCCCTTCCAAGGGCCTGCTCCAGGTCATCGACCCGACCTTCAATGCGTACCACGTCGACGGCACCCCCTTCGACATCTGGGACCCGGTCGCGAACATCACCGCGGCCTGCAATTACGCAGCCAACCGCTATGGCTCGATGGACAACGTCAACTCGGCTTACTGAGTTCTCGACCGCACCTGGACCAACGCCTCCTCGTCTACCGACGAGGAGGCGTTGGCGTCTTTCGGTTCGACGCCGACCTCCGATCCCGCCGACCCATCGGTCGTCTACCGGCGCACGAGGACAGCGCGGGTACGACGCCGCAGGGTGAGTACACCGACCGCTGATGCGGTCATACCCAGCCCGACCATCCATAGCCCGGCACGCTGGCTGCCGGTCACATCCTTCAGACCCCCGGTGACGTACGGCGCCACGAAACCGCTGATGTTGCCGACCGAATTGATCAGCGCGATGCCGCCCGCCGCGGCGGCGCCGGACAGGAATGTGCTCGGCAGCGCCCAGAACGTCGGTAGCGCCGCGAGCACCCCGACCGCGCAGACCGTCACCGCGACCATCGCGGCGAGCGGATCACCGAGCGAGAGAGCGATCGGAATGGCGAGTCCGCCGACCAGCGCCGGTACAGCGACATGCCAAATCCGCTCGCCAGTCCGGTCGGCGTGGCGGCTCCACCACACCATGACCACAGCGCCGACCAGGTAGGGCACGGCGTTGATGAGTCCGCGCTGCACCACCGAATAATTCGTGCCGTACTGCTGCTGGAAACCGTTGATGATCGTCGGCAGGAAGAAGCCCAGCGCGTACAGGCCGTAGACGATGCCGCCGTAGATCAGCGCTAGTCCGAGCACCCTCGGATGGGTGAGCGCCTTGCCCACGGTCCAGTGCTCGGCGCGCTCCACCGCGGCCTGCTCCTCGGCGAGTTCCTCGGCCAACCACTCCCGTTCGGCCGGGGCCAGCCACCGCGCCTGCGCGGGACGGTCGGTCAGATAGAACCAGGTCACCACGGACAGCGCAATGGCGGGCAGACCCTCGACCAAAAACATGAACCGCCATCCGCTGAGCCCGAAGACCCCATCGCCGTACTGGATGACCAGACTGGAGACCGTCGCGCCCACCGCGGTCGATATGGGCACGGCGGTCATGAAAAGCGCGACGATCCGCGCGCGCTGCGCCTGCGGGAACCAGTAGGTCAGATAGAGCAGGATGCCGGGGAAAAATCCCGCCTCGACCACGCCCAACGTGAATCGCAGGAAAGACAACACGGTCGCGTCGGGTACAAAGGCCATCGCGGTGGCGACCACCCCCCAGCTGGCCATGATGCGAGCGATCCAGCGCCGTGCACCGAACCGATGCAGCGCCAGATTGCTCGGCACCTCGAGCAAGAGATACCCGACGAAGAAGATTCCAGAGGCGAAACCGAACGCGGTTTCGGTGAGCCCGAGGTCGGCCTTCATTCCGTTCGGCCCGGCGAACCCGATGTTGACCCGGTCGAGGTAATTGACGAAATAGAGCAGTCCGAGGTAGGGCACCAGGCGAATCGTGACCTTGCGCAACGTCGCCGCGCCCGGCGCGGTGGTGGAAACCATCAGCGCACTCTCGGCCCGAGAGCACCCCGTCGTCAAGTTCCTCGTTGCTCGGAAGCGCCGTCCGCGCATCTCGGTTACCCGGCCGGACAGGTGGCGGACATCCTCGGCGGGATCTGACCAGCGCATGGTGATCGCGTCGTCGACGATCCAGATGCTCTCACCGATGGCAAGGCAGTTGCCATCGGTATGTCGGGTAAGCGCGGCCCACCTGCACGATGCCGAACGGCTTCGCCGACACCACGATGTCAACCCCCTGATCGACGTAGATCAGCCCGGCACACCGATCCTCCGCACCCTCCGCACGGAGTAACACCGGGATTCTGGGTCGCCTCGATATAAAGCCGCAGCCCCTCGGCAACCTTGCGCGCAAGGCTTTCCAGCTGATCCGGGGTGAGTTGCTCGCCGAACGCGGCCGCGGCGAGCAGACGCTCACGCGCCTGCTCCAGGTTCATCCTGGCGGACGGGATGGGCGCGAGATCGGACATGCGCAGACCATACCTCGAGTCGAACATACATTCGACACATGCCGCGCGGTCGATCCGGCAACGGTCGCCGACGCGCAAGCCGTCCGCCACCAGACCGATCCGGACCCGGCGCGTGCTGTTCGTCGAGAGGCGAACGCGTCAGCCCAGCTCCGGAGAATCGGCGGCCGAGGCCACCTTCACGAAGCGCTGGACAGATCGGGCCTACGACCTCCGCCGCCGGACAGTGCGCCCGCTCTCCGTGTCCATCGGATCGGACTACGGCGTGGTCAGTCCACCCGGATTGCCCGAAAAGACGTTCAGCGGAGGGGATTCCGGGAACGCGACCG
Organism: Nocardia sp. NPDC049190; assembly: GCF_040648115.1. NCBI lineage: Bacteria > Bacillati > Actinomycetota > Actinomycetes > Mycobacteriales > Nocardiaceae > Nocardia > Nocardia sp. NPDC049190. Next base: position 30,354 of record NZ_JBEZDE010000030.1, on the reverse strand, counting down.
GCAGGGCGGTGAGCGCCCGGTGGAACGGACCGGGTCGCCAGACCAACTCCTGCGGCGCGACAGCGAGCCGCATCTCGGGCAGGGCGTCGAGCAACTGATCGATGGCATCTTGGGCGATCAGGTACGACACGGACTTGGCCGGACAGGCGTGCGGCCCGAGACTCCACGCGAGATGCGCTCGGTTGTCGATGTAAGTACCCGAATTGATCGCGGGGTCGTTGTTGCAACCGGACATGCTGATGATCACCGGCTGGTGTGCGGGAAGCCAGACACCGTCGATCAGGATCGGCTGCTTCGGGAAGGAGACGCAGTAGTTCGACAGCGGCGGGTCGGTGTACAACACCTCGTCCAATGCGTCACGCGTCGACAGGCTTCCGCCGAGAATGCCGCTCCCGAACCGGTCGTCGGTGAGCATCAGCCGCAGCGTGTTGACGATCAGGTTCTGCTGCGGTTCGATGCCCGCGCCGTACAGGCACAGGACCTGGTGTGCCATCTCGCCGTCGTCGAGGCCGGCCGGGTGCTGGCACAGCCCCGAGACGATGTCGCTGCCCGGCTCGGCACGTTTCAGTTTCACCAGGTCGAACATGGCTCCGGTGAACATCGCGTGGCCCTTGTCGGCGTCCACGCCCTCGAACATCGCGGCCATTCCCATCGCGGCCCGCTGTCCGATCTCGGGCGGGCAGCCGAGCATGGCATTGACCACCGCGAAGGACAGCGGAAATGCGTACTGGTGGATCAGATCGGCCGAACCGTCCTGGCAGAAGGTGTTGATCAGCGGAACCGCTATCTGCTCCACCGTGGTGTGCAGCGCGAACATGTCGATCTCATCGATACCCGCGACAATGGCCTGCCGGTAGCGGGCATGCACCGCGCCATCGTTGCGGATCATGGCGGGGCGCCACTCCAGCATCGGCCGAACCGGGCAGTCGCTGGGGATATCCTGTTGCCAGGTGCGCGAATCGGCCGGGAAGTGCTCGGGGTCGTTCAGGATCCGAAGCGCGGCGTGGTAGCCGATCACCAGGGTCGCCGGTACACCAGGCGCCAATTCCACCGGCGCCAGCGAACCATATCGGCGACGCATCTCACGGTAGGCGCGTTGCGGGTCCGCCGCGTACTCCTCCGAATACAGCGCGACCCGGGGGCCGTCGGTAGCGATGGGCGATCCATGCTGGACCGGGGATGCGTGCACGGGGGTCGAGCTGTGCGGCGGGAACTGTGACGTGGTCAAAGACGAAACTCCATACGAGGAACAGATATTCGGCGGGCGGTGGTCAGCGGGCACAAACACATGCCTCGGTGAACGAGTGGCGTACGTGCGCATAGGCGTACCAGTTTCGACCGAGAGGCCGCGCGTACCTCGAGCAGGGACCGCGCGGCGCCTCGAACCGAACCCAAACGCATACCGTACGCGAACCGCCGACACCGGGCCGAGTTTGTGCGAGTATCTCGATCGCCCCGTCGATCCACCACGGCGAATCAGCGCTCTACCCTGCAGAACAAGACGCTGATTCGCCGTATCCGCTTAGGAGGGTGCGGGTTTGGCGAATGATCTCCCCGAGCGGTGAAGAACGAGCGCCGTCACGCCGCGTCGCCCCGCGCTTGCGAATCGGCCCTACTCGGCCTTCACCGGCAGCTGATCCCAGTCGGCGAAGTCAAGCCATGCTTGCTGATAGTCGTCCGCGGCGATCGGCGCCGCCAGCGGCGGGATATCGAAAGCGCTCACCAGTATGTCCAGGTGATCTGCGAGTTCGCGACGGCAGGCGGTGAGTTCCATCCCGAGCCGAGCCGCTCGCTCCGCGGTCAGCAGCCCCTGCGAGGTGTACCAGAGGGCGTGTTCTTGCAGACGTTCCAATCCATACGCCGTCGCCAAGACGCCGAGCAGGCCGCGAGCGCGCCGGTCCCAACTGTGTTCCGCCGCGGCCAAAACACAGTCGGCGGCCAGTCGCTCGGCGATCGCGGTGGACAGCTCGATCGCCGCGGAGTCGGCTCCCATGACGTCTGGACCGGTGTCGCCTGCCTCGGCCGCCGAGGCCAACACGCGCTCTCGTTCGGTGAGCAGTCGCTGCCACCACGGGGTGTTGACCGGCGAATTCGTGACGCTCAGCCCCGTGACGTCCAGGTGGCTGGGCCCACGTCCTTGGGCGACCTGCCACGCCATCTTTCCGGTCGTCACCTGTAGAACCTGGTTCTCGCCCTCCGCGGTGATGATTCCTTCCACGTTCCCGGCCCAGTCGGTGATGTAGTTGGCGCGCAAGGCACCCTGGGCCGCACAGCGTTGCCGGCATACCGATAGAACCGTCAATGCGGTATTGGACAGGATCGGCTTGGCCAACATCGCCCGGACGGATCGGGTGAGGTCGGCATCGTCCGCGAAGCGTTCGCGGACGTCCTTGGCAAGCAAGGTCATCGCGTAGACCTGCGCGACAGACGACGTGAGGTCACGCAGAAACGCGTCACGTTCGCTCAAGGCCGGTCCGCTGCCTGCGCGGCGCTGTTTTGCGTAGTGCCAGGTAATCGCGGTCCCCGCACGGGCGCCGGCCACCGCCGCACTGGCCAGCGTAATCCGCCCGGTCTGCAAGGGGCTGATCGCGCGGTGGAAGCGCGCACCGCGTGACAGCTCGCAGATCAACCGGCCGTCGGCGAAGTGGGCCCAGTCTCCGCCGAGCAGTCCCTCGGCGGGCACCACCGCGTCCTGGAACATGATCATCGCGTTGTCCATCGGCGCCCATGCCTTTTCCGGCAGCGGCGCGACATGGACGCCGGCCGCAAGTCCCGTGTCCGTTCGTAGTCGTAGGAGAAACGGAAACACTCCTTCGTCGACGCCGTCGACCATGAGTCGGGCAGTCACGATCACCGTCTTGGGGACATTGTCCGCGGCGACGTTGGGCATGAACTTCACAGCACCCGCATTCGGGGTGCGCAGCAGGAAGGTTCCGTCGGGCTGGTGAATCGCCAGCGTCTGCATATCGGTGGCGTTGGTGCCCGCGAGTTCGGTGAGCATCAGCACGCCGATCGCCTCCGCACGGTCCAGTTCGTCCAGGCACTGCTGCTGATAGCGCGAACCGTTGCCCAACTCGTCGATTCCGCCGACGACGAGGCGGAAATGCCCCGACATTATCGGCAGCAGCCGAGGCGCGGCGATCGACGCCCAGTCGAACACCGCGCCGAGCAGCGCCGTGTCGGCAGCGATGCGACGCGACGACCCACCCAGATCACGGATGAGATTGCGCAGCATCTCGTAGCTACGCTGCACTTCGACGTCGTGCGTGTCACCCCGGGCATAACGATCATCGAGCGCGACCATCGCCTTCTGCACCCGAGTGTGCAGCTGGTCGTCGTCGCCGAACAGGGCAGCCCGCAAGGCCAAGGTTGTGGTGTCGACATGCTGCGGCACATCGGGCAGCGATGACACGAGCGTGGCGGGCGGGTCGGTGATGGTCATGATGTCCCCTAAGTCAGTTGGTGTCTGGGGTAGGCGTCCTGAGTCCCCGGGTGGCGCGGTACAGCCGACGAAAATTCCGCAGGATTGTGCGGTGCGCAAGGGCCGGTCACCCTTTCGCGTCGGTGGCTCCCGTCGCGAGAGCCGGTGCGGATCCTCGCTACTCAGGGATCTACCAAAGGTTGCCCACGAGGCAAGTGTGTGACGACTGGGCACCGAAAGTGACTGTGCACCAACAGTTCTAAGTCGGAACCGTAGTCGACGGCCCCTGTTTCGCGAAGCTGAGCCGCGTTTGGCTCCACGCTTGTCCACCGGAGTAGTTCATCGAGTCTCTGCCCGGTATGAATCGCGGCGCCGGCACCGAATTGCCAGCTGCTTACCTCGCCACGATCGGCATCACACGAGAGAGAGCCTGCCACGCCGGGATGGCGCCCATCCTTCACATCTCCGGCCGCACCACCGGCAACCGCCATCGACCGAGACACTCGCACCGGCGCATGCGCCGGAAGTCCTCCGTGGCCGGACGGTCCCGGCTCACCATCGAAGCGGCTTACCGGCAGCTCACCGAACGAAAATGCACTGAGCGGCATGTCCATACCCAGGCCGGCCCTAGCACTGGCCTGCAGACTCGTCGGCGCGCCGTGCGCAGTGCCGTGCGATAGAGACAATGCCTGTGGCACAGTCAGTTTCGTCGCCGTTGAAAATCGGCACAATCACTCGGAGTCCTTCCTTGCGGGGGCACGACGATGATCACCGGGCGCGCGCGGTGGCGGCCATCGGTGGCACACATGATCAGATTGCCGAAGCGGCGTTCAGGGGTAGCGAAGAGGGAATGAAGCCTGTGTTACGTAACAGATCACAGCTCCATCCCATGGGTGACCGCATCCGCTCCGATGGGACCGGCCCCACTTAGTGAACTCTCACAGCATTGCCATCAGCAAATCATACACGTATACAACGGATTTCAGGCACCGAACCGCTAGCTGACCTTTAACCCGACCTGCGCGTGGCGAGGTCCATACCGGCCACCAAGGCCCCGGCCCCGCGACCAGCGCCCACGCCGCCTATCCGCGCGGGCACCCCGAAGAGGCATCCGCTCACCACCCCCGCAGCAGCACCGGAACTTTCGACACAAGGTCGACAGCTCTGCGCCCTCGGAAGAACCAACACCCGCACCCGCAAATGGTCGAAGCCCTTGGTTGTGAGATCCGCTCTGTAGCAGACGGATTACTCAACCAAGGGCTTCGCTTCGAGATCGATGGGAGGACTGGACCGAACCCGATGCCCGAAGGAGCACTGGGACTCGGTCACTCACCGTGGGTCTCCTTAAAACACCTTCAGCGGTGGCGATTCGGGAAAAACCACCGGCATGGAGACGAGCGCCCGATGGAAAGGCCCTGGCCGCCACGACAATTGATCCGCCGGACAGGCGAGCCGAAGGTCAGGGAGAGCATCGAGCAGCTGATCGATGGCATTCTGCGCGACCAGGTACGCCACGGACTTTGCGGGGCAGGCATGCGGCCCGGCGCCCCACGCCAGGTGCGAGTTGTTGTCGGTGTACTCCCCGTCGTGGATCGCGGGGTCGTTGTTGCAACCCGCCATGCTGATGATTACGGGCTGATGCGCGGGCAGCCAGACACCATCGATCAGAATCGGCTGCCTCGGGTAAGTGATGCTGAAGTTCGCCAGCGGCGGATCGGTGAACAGCAGCTCATTGAGCGCATCCCGAGTCGAAGGGCCTACCCCGGCGAACCGATCGTCGGTGAGCATCAGCAGCAGCGTGTTGACGATCAGGTTCTGCAGCGGCTCGATCCCCGCGCCATACAAAGTGACCAGTTGATTGATCAACTCCGCGTCGTCGAGCTGGTTCTGATGGGCCAGCAGCCGCGAGGTGATGTCGTCGCCAGGTTCGGCCCGCTTCCGGGTGAGCAGGTCGAACAACGCGTTGGTCAACGTCGTGTTGATCTTGTCGGCGTCCACCCCCTCGAACATCGCGGCCAACGCCTTGGCGACCTGTTGCCCGATGTCCGGAGGGCAGCCGAGCATGGAGTTGAGCACGGCGAAAGTGAGCGGGAAGGCGTACTGGCTGATCAGGTCGGCCGTGCCACGCTCACAGAACGAGTTGATCAGCGGAACGGCCACCTGCTCGACGGCACTGTGCAGCGAGAACAGATCAATTTCATCGATGGCGACCGTGTTGGCCTGCCGGTAGCGCGTGTGTTCGAGTCCCGCACTGCGCAACGCGTTCGGGCGCCATTCCAGCATCGGCAGGATCGGGCAGTCACTGGGCACGTTCTTCTGCCAGCTGCGCGGGTCAGACGGAAAATGCTCCGGATCGTTGAGAATCTGCACGGCGGTGTGGTAGCCGATCACCAGCGTGGCGGGAACGTCCGGCGCCAGGTCCACCGGCACCAGAGAACCGTACCGGCGGCGCATCTCCCGGTAGGCGCGATGCGGATCTGCGGCGAATTCCTCAGTGTACAGCGCAACTCGGGTGACACCGGTCTCGACCGGTGATGCGTGCGGAACGGGGCAGGCGTGCGCCTGGGTGCTGTGCTGTGGCGTGGTCAATGACATGACTCCAGGTATAGAACAGGAATACGACGGGCGTTCCGAGTGGTCTCGGGCATGGGTCCCCTTGTGTCGGAGAGCATTGTCAGGGCGGGGCGGCCCGCCGGGGCAGGGTCTTGATCATGGCGAGGTGCGGCGCCGAGCCACTACTTCTCGACTCGGCGCGTTGAACGAATCGACCCGCGGCTACTCCTCGCCGGCGAGGTAGACCGGTAACGTCCGGTGCCCGTTCGACACGAAACTGACCACGGGCTCGAGCTCCGACGGAGCCACGGCCAACCGCAGGTTCGGAAATCGCCGGAAGACAGCCGGGAGAGCGACGGCGGCCTCCAGCCGCGCCAACGGGGCGCCCAGGCAGTGGTGGGCGCCATAACCGAAGGCCACGTGCTGGTCCTTGGTCGGACGGGTGACATCGAATTCGTCGGCGGTCGCGCCGTGCACCTTCGGGTCGCGATTGGCCGCCACATAGGAGGCCAGGATCGCCTCTCCCTTGCGGATCCGGATCCCGCCGATCTCGAGATCGTCGACGGCATAGCGCAACGGCAGGTGGGCGACCGGCGGCTCGAAACGCAGTGTTTCCTCCACCAGATCCGACCACGGCACCCGGCCCTCGACGACCTCGGCACGCAGTTGCGGACGGGTCAACAGCGTGAAGATCGCCTGATCGAGCAGGTTGACCGTGGTCTCGTGCCCGGCATTGATGACCAGCATCAGGGTGTCGACGAGTTCCTTCTCGCTCAGCTGCGAACCGTCCTCGTCCTGGGTGGCAATCAACACACTGGCGACATCGTCGCCGGGAGTTTCGCGCCGGTAGGCGACCAGTTCACTGATGAGCCGGTACATCTCGAGATAGTTCGCTTGGGCTTGTTCGGGCGTGAACGTGCCGTCGAAGAACCCGTCGACACAGGTGTGGATGGCGGGGCCCAGATGTTGCGGCACGCCCATCAGCTCACTGATGACCTGGATCGGGACCGGATAGGCGAATCGCGCACGGAGGTCGACCGACTCGCCCCTCGGCATCACCGACAGGTGGTCCAACAGCCTGTCGGTGATCGCCTCGATCCGAGGACGCAGTGCCGTGGTACGACGATGGGTGAAGGCCGGCGCGACCAATTTTCGCAGGCGGCGGTGCCCGGCACCGTACGCGGTGAACATATTGTCCGCAGTCACCCAGGCATACAGTGGCCAGTCCTCGGTGATCTCACCGTTCATGAAGGCAGCCCAGTGCTGCCGCGGGTCCTTCGACACTTGCGGGCCGGCCAGCAGGCTTTTGAGCACGGTCGCGTCGGTCACCGACCACGCGAGCACACCGCCGGGCAATTCCACCAGGCTGGCCGGGCCCCGTGCACGGATCCGCGCCGACTCACCCTGGATGTCGGTACCGGTGGTATCCAGAGCTATCGGTTCATGCTGCATCGACTCTCCTTACGGCATGCTCAACGGCGGGCACTTGGGGAAGACGACCGGCAACGCGGCCATGGCACGGCTGAACGGGCCCGATCGCCAGACCAACTCCTCCGTCGGCACGGCCAGTTGCATCTCGGGGAGTGCGTCGAGCAACTGGTCGATGGCGTCCTGTACCACCAGGTACGCGACCGACCTGGCCGGGCAGGCGTGCGGCCCGGCACCCCAGGCCAGATGCGAGCGATTGCCGGTGTAGTCGCCGCCACGGATCGCCGGATCGTTGTTACAGCCGGCCATACTGATGACGACTGGTTGATGAGCGGGCAGCCAGGTGTTCTCGATCAGGATCGGCTGTCGCGGATAGGACATGCAGTAGTTCGCCATCGGCGGGTCATCGAACAACACCTCATCCAGCGCGTCGCGCGTCGACAGGCTCCCACCGAGGACATCGCCACCGAACCGCTTGTCGGTGAGCATCAGCAGCAGAGTATTGGTGATGAGATTCTGCTGTGGCTCGATACCCGCGCCGTAGAAGCTGATCAGCTGGGAGAGCATCTCCGTGTCGTCGAGATTGGCCGGGTGATGCGCCAGCCGTGAGGTGACATCGTCACCGGGCTGGGCACGACGGAGCTGGATCAGTTCCATCAGCGCCTCGCTGAGCGTCTGCATGCCCCACGCGGCGTTGACCGTGTCGAAGAGTGCGGCCATACCGGTCGCGACCCGCTGACCGAGCTCCGCCGAGCAGCCGACCAATTGGTTGATGATCTCGAAGGCGAGCGGAAGCGCGTATTGGCTCACCAAGTCCGCCGAACCGTCCGCACAGAAGCTGTTGATCAGCGGAATGGCGATCTTCTCGACCGTGGCATGGAGCCCGTGCAAATCGATGGCGTCAATGCCCGCCGCGTATGCCTGTCGATAGCGCGTATGCGCTAAGCCGGTGTTACGCAGCGCATTCGGATACCACTCCATCATCGGCTTGATGGGTGAGTCGTCGGGAATGCTCTGCTGCCATATCCGCGGATCGGCCGGGAAGTGCTCGGGATCGTTGAGGATCCGTAGTGCGGTGTTATAGCCGATCACCAACGTTGCGGGTACTCCCGGCACCAACTCCATCGGAACCAGCGAACCGTACTCGCTACGCATCTCACGATAGGCACGATGCGGGTCGGCGGCGAACTCCGGGGTGTTCAACAGAACTCGGGGGCCAGCGTTGTCGATCGGCGAGCCGTGCGCGACGGGACACGTTCCGGGCGTGGCGACGTCGGGCACGAAGCTCTCCGAATGTGACGCGGTCAAAGGCGGGACTCCAGACGCTGGAACAGGAATTCGACGAGGGTGATCAATGAGCGCAGACACGTCCCACGGTCACGGGCGTCGAGCGACGTCAGTGGCGTGCCCGGTTCCAGGTCGAGCGCGTCGCGGACTTCGTCCAGTGAGTAACGCTTGGCGCCCTCGAACTGGTTGACAGCAACGGAATACGGCACGCCGCGTTGTTCCAGCACCGAGAGGACCTCGTCGGACTTCTCGATACGACGGGTATCGACCAGCACCAATGCACCGAGCGCGCCGCGCGCCAACTCCTCCCACAACGGCACGAAGCGCTTCTGCCCCGGCGTGCCGAACAGGTAGAGCGCCAGTTGCGGGCTCAGCGTGATGCGGCCGAAGTCCATGGCGACGGTCGTCTGCGATTTGCCGGGCAGACCCGCCATATCGTCGATGCCGACGCTGGCCTCGGTGATGGTCTCCTCGGTGCGCAGCGGCCTGATCTCCGAGACGCTGTTGACGAAAGTGGTCTTTCCGACACCGAAGTTGCCTGCAACAAGCAGCTTCACCGACCGGATCACCGTGTCGGGCACGTAGTCGATAGCGTCTTCAGACCGCGAGAGCACGGAGCCCATTGAGTACCTCCTCCAGCAGGGCGATCTCCGGCAGGGTTTCCTCCGGGGTTGGGATGACCATATGGTCGCTGTCGAGGAGGTCGGCCACGACGATCTTCACGACGGACGGCGGTAGGTCGAGATAGGCAGCGATCTCGGCGATCGACAGGGCACTCCGGCACAGCGTCAGGACCCGGCGCGCGTCGGGGCTCGCACCGGGCGCCGGATCCTTGGCGGCGACGGCCAAGGTGACCAGGTCCAGTTCACGAGTGGGACGCGAACGTCCACTGGTGCGCACGTAGGCGCGCACCAGATCGGGATCACGCCGGGACCTCGTCATGGTGTTTCGCTACCGTCGGGCCTCCTGCGGGGCTGGCTGCCGAGCTCGCGCCCGACCCGCGAGGCAAGCTCGTTCATCCGGTGCGCGACGAGACCGACATCGATATCGGTCGTGGTCGAGACACCCAGTAAGGCACCCTCGCCCGCCGCAGTGATGAGGATCATCCCCTGGTCGTACTCGGTCATGTTCTGCCGCACACCGTTGTCGGCGCCGCCGCAGAACTCACCGAGTGCCTTGCCGAGCGACCGCAGCCCCGAGGCCGCTGCGGCGAACCGCTCGGCGTCGTCTTTGGAAACGCCGTTGGAGTGGGCGATCCGCAGACCGTCCTCCGACAGCAGAACGGAGAACCGGACGCCGGGAATGCTGAGATCCTCCAGTAGCCAACCGAGTTTATTGCTGCTGTCGGTCACCGGTGTACTCATCAGGATGTCATCCCTTCGGTGTGATCGGGTGCGGCGGCACGGCCGCTCTGGGAGCCGCTCTGCCACGCGGCTGCGATGTCAGGGCGGGCGAGTCCGGTTTCGGTGCGCGGGCCTCCCGACGTCGGTTCGGGCACCGATGTCACCGCTCGGCGCCGGCGCTTGGGTAAGCCGCCGCTGGTTATCTCGTGCACGGTGGATCCCTCATCCTCCCTCGGCCGCTCGTTCACTCCGGCTAGTACCGGTACCGGCACAGGCACCGATTCCGGCTCGGGCTGCGCGAGTTCGGTGATTTCGGCGGACTGTTCGATATTCTGCGGGGCAACCAGCAGGGGTTCGGGGACGTACACCATCGCGCGCATGCCGCCGTATACGTTGGGGCCGTCGATGTATACGGTGAAGCCGTAACGGCGGGCCAGCGCGGCGATACCGGGGAAACCAACCTTGGGTGCGGGCCCGAGCTGGTGGATGTCGACCGGGCGCTCGTTCGCGAGCACCTGCCGGGCCTCTTCCATCTGCTCGGCGTTCATCCGCACGCCCGCGTCATCGATGATGACCGTGACGCCGTGGTGGCCCTCCTGGAAGCTGACATCCACGAAAGACATCGGCGGGGAATAACGTAGCGCGTTGTCGAGCAAGGTGGCCAGCGTGTGTACGAGCGGTTCCACGGCCCGGCTGATGACCACCCGGTCCAGTTGGCCGGAGCGCACGCGTAGGTAGTCGCGGACACGACCGGTAGCGCCGCCGACCACGTCGGTGAGCGACTGCTGCGGCCAGCGCCGACCAGGAAGACCACCACACACAATGACGAACGACTGTGCCTGGCGGATCATCTGCTGGATGGTGTGGTCGATTCGGGTGAGCGTCGCGTAGACCTCGTCGTCCCGGTGCTGGCGCAGCGCGGCGCTCACCACCTGGCCGACGTCGGCGCCGAGGCTGACGACGGAGGTGCCGAACGAGCGGACCGCGGCGCTGGTCGCCTGACGCGACGCCGCGGACACCTCGGCACGCGCGACTTCCTCGGCGGCCTTGACCGCCTGCTGCACTTCGTTGTTGGTCTGCTCCCTGGTCTCCGAACGCATCAGGCTCAGATCGTCGGCGTACCGCTCGGAGATCCACCGCAGGCACTGCGCGAGCCGCGAATTCTCCATGCCCGCCTGCACCTCGACCGGAGGAACCTGCGACTCGAACCGACGGATCGATTCGGCCACCGCGGGAAGCGTGGTGGCGGCGAACCGTTCCAGCGTGTCTTCTGTCGCGCGCTGTTCTCTGGTCAGAGCCTGGACCTTGGCCTGCTGAGCCTTGGCATATTGCACTGCATACAACGCCCCCGCTACGGCAATCACCAGAGCGGCGGCGAGGATCCATGAAAGCACCACGGCGATATCTTGATTCATCAGTTCTTTCGTCGTTGACTGGTCTCGGGGAATCGGCCCTCAGCCATCCTGCTTCGCTCGCCTTCCCTCGCCTGCCGACCATTGACGGACCGGTCGGTTGGGTCCGCGTCGGAGATCCGGAGCCCCGCGACGACACCGAGACTCACCGGTGTCTACTACCTCACTGTGCCCGCAGGACAGGCGATTACATGATGAATCGCCGACCGCACGGGATATGTCCGCACGGTCACCAGAACCCGACCACCGCACATTAGCAGCATTCCATCGAAGTCTCTCGAGATGTACCGACACTTTTCAGTTTCCCGAAGCTGGGACGAAAGGCACTGCCGCGCAGGCGATTGGTGCGTAATAATGTTGGGCTGCTGTGTACCCGCGCGACCGTTCACATCGAGTCCGGGCGCGGCGCAGCGGCCCGCTGACAATTGATGTCGCCGCCACCGACACACGACAATGTCCTTACGCTGGGAATATGCCGGCGAGAATGGGTATTCACTGATGTATCAATCACCGTGTCGGCAGTACCGGGATTCGACTACTCGGCCGGTCCCGCGCGACGACACCGACTGTGTATCGGCACCGTCGCGCCCCATGGACAACAGACGCGAACGCCCCCGCCGCGCCGAGCTGACCGCGATCCCACCGACCGCCTGACATCGGCGAACCGCCGGTACCGGATACCATGCGCCCATGGCAAAGCTGAGGGTCTCCGTCGACGTCCCGATTTCCCCCGAGGACGCCTGGTCACACACCTCCGACCTCGCCCAACTCGACAAATGGCTGACCATGCACGAAGCCTGGCGCGGGACCGTTCCCGCCGAGCTGACCGTCGGCACCCAACTGGTCGGCATCGCCTCGGTGAAGGGCCTACGCAACCGAGTGACCTGGACCGTTCAGGCGGCCGAACCGCCCCGCCGGCTGCGACTGACCGGCGCGGGCAAAGGCGGGACCATACTGGGTCTGCAACTACTCGTCGCCCCGAAGAGCTCGGGTTCGGAAGTCACTATCGACATCGAACTCGGCGGCAAGCCGCTGTTCGGCCCGATCGGTTCCGGCGTCGCCCGCGCGATCAGAGGCGACATCGAACGCTCCCTCGACCGCTTCGTCGCGCTCTACGCCTGAACTCCTGCGTTGAGATCCCCTGTGGTGAGTCGAGACTCGACTCGTCGGGTCGATCGACGAGATACCACGTCCAACCGCTACGCACCGGGACGTCCGTCTCCAGCATGCTCGGCGGTCGATCGCACCATCGCGTAAACGGTCGCACTCCGCCACCACACCCGACGTTTCGCTCGTGATCGATCCAGCGGCCGCGCCATAATGACGCAGCGAGGCGCCACATCCGGAACCCGTGTCACGCTCGCCCCGCCCCGGCGGTCAGCCGCCGAACGCATCGAAGACTTCTTCAGCGCGGTCGCGGGCGCGATACATATCCCAAGCGGCGTCCGCCAAGCGGTCGGGGTCGAGGGTGTGACCCACCGGGCCGCCGAAGCGGGCCGGGTCGGCGGTGACCATGGCGTGGATGTCGCCGCGTTCGACCAGGCCGCCGATGGTGAGGGTGCCGGCGTAGACGTGGCGCTCGACCAGTGCCGCGTTGAGCGTGAGGGCGTAATTGCGGAGCGCGGCGGCCGCGAGGGCGAGGTGCCCGACCATCGGCATCGGTCGGATGCTGGACAAGCCGCCGGCAAAAAGCAGTGCACCATCGCCGCGATCCAGCATGTCGGGCAGCACGGCGCGCACCATCTCGACCGCCGGCCAGATCCCGTCGAACGCGGATTGCGCCGCGGCTATGTCGATTTCGGTGATCGGAACCGGCACGCGAGCCAGACCGGGGCCGTAGTAGGCCACCGCGACTTCACTGTCGCGCCGGATCTCGTCGAGCACCGAACTCAGCGTTGTCCGGTCCGTGACATCGGCGACATGGGCGGTGGCCTCGATGCCGCGCGTCGCGAGATCCGCCAGGTACGCGCCGTGCCTGGCAGCACTACGCGAGACGACCGCGATGCGTAGACCTTCACGGCCGAAGCGCCGGGCCATCGACATCCCGAGACCGGGGCCGACGCCGATGATCAGGGCTGTTCTGCTGTTCGACATACCGTCTCCCTAGAATTTGAGGGGTCCCTCGACTTTTGACCGTAGCACGAAATCGAGGAGCCCCTCAGATTTTGTAGACTGTCCGCATGACCAAGCCGCTACGCCGGGACGCGGCCCGCAATCGCGAGAAACTGCTGCACGAAGCGGCCCGCGTGTTCACCGAGCAGGGCCTCGACGGCTCACTGGAGGAGATCGCGCGCCGCTCGGGGGTCAGCATCGGGACGCTGTACAACCACTTTCCGACCCGCGACGCACTGATCGACGCGCTGATCCCACCGCGGGTCGCGGCATTGGACGAGGTGGCGGCGCGAGCGGCGGCCGAGCCGGACGCGTGGACAGCGTTCACCGGATTCGCCGGGGACCTGCTCGACCGGTTGACCACCGATCGTGGATTGCTCGACGCATTCACCGGTGACCATCCCGCGGCAGCCCAGCTGGTGGCGGCGTGCCACCAGGGGATGTCGCAGCTGTCATCGGTTCTCGACCGCGCACGAGAAGCGGGGGCGATACGTTCCGACGCGAGCGACGAGGACGTCGTCCACCTGCTGTGGGCGCTGTCGCTGCTCGGCGAAGCCACCGGGACCATCGCATGGCGCCGATGCCTGGGTCTCGTACTCGACGGCCTCCGAGCCCACTGACCGCGCGAAGGATTGTGCACCCATGCCCTACGCCGAAGCCGCCGACGGCGTTCGCCTCGCCTATCAGATCGCGGGCGCAGGCGATCCGCTGGTTCTGCTCGCCGGACAGGCCAACAACCACCACTGGTGGGACGACGTCCGCACGGACTTCCAGGCCGCGCACCGCACGATCACGCTCGACTGGCGCGGTACCGGAGACAGCGACAAACCCGACGAAGTCTACAGCACAGCGGGATTCGCCGACGACGTCGTCGCGGTGCTCGATGACCTCGGCATCCAGCGGGCTGCCGTCTATGGAACGTCGATGGGCGGTCGGGTAGCGCAGTGGCTGGCGGCCCGACACCCGGATCGGGTGCACACCTTGGTGCTCGGCTGCACCTCCCCCGGCGGCCGGAACAGCGTCGAGCGCGGTCCCGCAATCAGGAAGTCGCTGGCCCAACCAAACAAGGCGGCCGCGAGACAGGCACTGCTGGAATTGATGTACACCCCGGCATGGCTGGCGAGCACATCCGGCCCATACAACACGCTCGGCGACCCCACGATGCCTGCCTACGCGAAGCGCAGGCATCTGTACGCCAGCAACAAACACGACGCGTGGGATGCGCTGGCGGACATCCACATTCCCACCCTCGTGCTGCACGGCAGCGACGATCGCTTCAACCCCGCCGCGAACGCCGACCTGCTGGCCGAGCGCATCGCCGGGGCTCGCGTACAGCTGATTCCCGGCGCCCGGCACGCCTACTTCGACGAATTCCGCACTGTCGCGAGTCCGCTCGTCCGGGAATTCCTCGACGGGGTGCGTCCGTAGCCGACACACCCGCACGGCGACGTCCCGAGATCACCATGGAGACAGCCGATCTCGGGACGCAATGGACTACACGTGCATCACCGATGCCACGTCCGCGACCTCCGGATTCTTCTGCTTGGTCCGGGGCAGGAAGAACGCCGGGATCACGGTGAGGACGATCAGCACCAACGCCACCACGTAGGTGTGGCTGAAGGCCTCCGCGGCCCGCTGCAGACCCGTTTCCACCACGCCCGGCGGGAGCTTGCTCGCCAGTGTGGGGTCGAAGTTCGCGGCGATCGCCGGACGGGCGAGCGGCTCGTTGTTCAACAGGTTGGTCAGCACGACCGACATCGTCGCGGTGCCGATCGAACCCGCGGTCTGGTTGACGATATTCATCAGTGTCGAACCACGCGCGACCTGCTGATGGGTCAGGGTCTGGATCGCCGCGGTCATGATCGGCATCATCGTGCAGCCCATGCCGAGCCCCATCACGAACAGGGCCGCGATCATGGTGACATACGAGCTGTCCGCGTCGAGTTGGACGAAGTAGGCCGTACCCAGCGAGATCAGTGCGATACCGACGATCACGATCTTGCCGGGACCGATCTTGTCGACCAGACGTCCGGCGATCGGCATGGTGAGCATCGCGCCGAGACCCTGCGGCGCGATCAGGAGACCGGCCTGCAGCGCCGATTCACCACGGACCTGTTGCAGGTAGGTCGGCAGTAGCAGACCGGCCCCGAAGAAGGCGATCGCGAACAGCACCATGGTGAGCACCGAGAAGGTCAATGAGCGGTTGCGGAACAGGTGCAGATCGATCAACGGGTGCTCGGTGCGCAGCGCGTGGAACACGAACGTGATCATCAGGGCCACCCCGATGATCACGGGAATCAGCACCTTCGCCGCCATGACCGTCCCCTCCCCAGGGATGGACGAGACGCCGAACAGGAATAGCGCGAGACCGGGTGAGGCAAGCAGCATGCCGAGGAAATCGAACGACTCCGACGGCTCCGGTTTGTCGCCGGGGAACACGATGACGGCGAGCACCAGCGCGAGCACCCCGATGGGCAGGTTGATCAGGAAGATCCAGTGCCAGCTGAAGTTCTCGATCAACCAGCCGCCCAGGATCGGACCGCCGATCGGGCCGAGCAGCATCGGCACGCCGAGCACCGCCATCACCCGGCCGACCCGCTGGGGACCTGCCGCATGCGTCATGATCGTCATTCCGAGTGGCATCAGCATGCCGCCACCGATGCCCTGGATCACCCGAAACGCGATCAGCGACTCGATGTTCCAGGCCGTGCTGCACAGTACCGAGCCGAGCACGAAGAAGGTCAGCGCCATGATGTACAGCCGTTTGGTGCCGAAGCGGTCCGCGGCCCATCCGGTCAGCGGGATCACGCTCGCCAGCGCGAGTGTGTACCCGGTCATGGTCCACGCCGCGACCGCATAGCTGGTATCGAACTCCCGCTGGAAGGTGGGGATCGCGACGCTGACGACGGTGATGTCGAGGATCGACATGATCGCGCCGAGCACGACCACGCCAGCGACCTTGAAAACGGCCGCATCCAGCTTGTCGGCCGACGGGTCGAGTCCAGCCGCGTGAGTATCCGGAGGTTGTGTCACCGCTTCAGCGTTGCACTTCCGCGGTCTTCGCACCAGGGCTTTACGGTTCCGCGTGTCGCGAAGTCGTCGAACGCGGCCAAGGCAGCCTCGGTCACGGCGTCGCTCGCGGGCAGCAGAGGCAGCCGGACCGCAGGACTGGGAATGCGCCCCTGCGCCGCGAGGACCGCCTTGATGACCACCGGATTGGGTTCGGCGAACAACGTGGCCGACAGTGCCGCGAGCCGGTGACCGAGCAGACGCGCGGGGTCGATCGGACCATCGCGCCAGGCACGGACGAGGGCGGCGAATGATGCGGTGTGCACCGCCGCGGACGCGGCGATCGCGCCGGACGCACCAAGAGCGAGCAGCGGCGACATGTACTGGTCGTCGCCGGCCAGCACCGCGAAGTCGGCGCGGCGCGCGCTCATCAGCGCGATGGTGGCGTCGTCGATGGCGCCGACGGCATGTTTGACGCCGATCACGTTCGGCAGGTCGGCCAACGCGAGCAAGGTGTCGGGGCCGAGCGTCCGACCGGTTCGGTACGGGATGTTGTAGACGATCAGCGGCACCGGGCTGGACGCCGCAAGGTGGCGGAAGTGCTCGAGCACCCCGGCCTCGGTCGGACGCGTGTAGTACGGGACCACGGCGAGCGCGGCGGTACTGTACGCATCCAGCCCCGCGAGAGCTTCGACCGAACCCGCGGTGGAGTTCGATCCCGCGCCGACGATCAACGGGACATCGCGTTCCCGGCAGACCCGCGCGCAGATATCGAGGATCAGCGCACGCTCCGCGGCGGTCGGCGTCGCGGGTTCCCCGGTGGTGCCCAGCGCGACGATTCCGGTGGCGCCCTCGTCGAGGACCTCGTTGGCGAGCCGCTCCAGGGCTTCGGCGGCCAGCGCGCCGCCGACGGCGAAGGGTGTGACCAGCGGAACGAACAGACCTGCGAGCGTCATACCGACCAGCCTCTCCGGGCTGAAGATTCAGGTCGAGTTCACATTTCTACCGCGGAACATAAGGTGACCTTATGCTCGATGTACGCAAACTGCGCTTACTACGTGAACTGGCTCATCACGAGACCATCGCGGCGGTGGCGCAGGCTCTCGTCTACACGCCGTCGGCGGTGTCGCAACAACTGGCCGCCCTGGAGCGCGAGGCAGGCGTGCCGTTGCTGGAACGGACCGGACGCCGGGTCACGCTGACACCGGCGGCGCTCGCGCTCGTGGAGCGCACCGAGACCATCCTCGCAGTGCTCGAGCAGGCCACCGCCGACCTGGCCGCGATTCGGACCGAGTTGACCGGGACACTGCGCATCGGCGCGTTCCCCACGGCCGTCCGGACCATCCTCTCTCCCGCACTCGTCGCGCTGAGCAGCGCATATCCACACCTGGAACTGCGGGTGACCGAACTGGATCCGGCGCTGGCGCCCGACGCGCTGCGCGCTGAGCGGCTGGATGTCGCCCTGGTGCAGGACTACGACTACGTCCCGATCTCCACCGACCCCGGCCTGGAAACCGAGCCGCTGGCGGAGGAAACCGTCTTCCTCGCCGCGCAGTTCGCGGCCCCGCTTTCGTCACATCGCGAAAGCCGTTGGATTGCAAGCACTCCCGGCACGCTATGTCACACGATGACGCTACGAGCATGCGAGGCGGCCGGATTCACGCCGCGCATTCGTCATCACGCCGACGACTTCGGTACCGTGCTCGCGCTCGTTGCCGCCGAACAAGGGGTCGCTCTCGTCCCGGAACTCGGTGCGCTCGAATGCCCGTCCGGAGTCATCCTCAACCCACTGCCGACTCGACGCCGGACCCGCCTGGCCTATCGGCGCGGCACCGGGAACCATCCCGCGGTCCGAGCCGCCCGGCACGCACTGTTGCGGGCGGCGGGGCGCTGATCGTCAGCGCAGCCGATATCGACTGGTAGGCACCAGATCCAGATTTCGATCGCCGCCGAAAGTGGCGACGCTTGTCATCAACTTGCCGATCCGGCGCGCGAGGTCCGCGTCGTCACCGCCACTGCCGTAGAAGGCGTGCGGATCGGTGAGCGCTTCGATCGGGAACAACTCTTCCACGATGCCCGCGATCACGGGCGCGTCGGGTGTGGCCGGTCCGGTCACAAGATTCTGCACATAGCCGAACGTCGCCTGGGTCTCGATGGCGATCGGGGTGTGGTGGACGCGCCAACGGTCCAGCCACTCGGCGTGCGACAGATCACCCGGTTTGCGCAGGAACGCGAGGTTGGCCAGCCCCGGCGACCGCTCCAGCGGGACGGCGACCGGCGGGACGATCGGCGTCAACTCCTCGACGTGCCAGCCCACCACCTGCTCGGCGACCGAGCTGAGCACCTCCGCCGCTATCGCCGGAGCCAGCTGCTGTGTCCACCAGATGCCGACGACCGCCTGCACCGGCGCATCGAACGTCGTGATTCGCAGCATCGCGTTCGCCACATCCGCGTCGGAAATATTGACCTGCACCGCATCGGCCCCGATCAGCCGCCGTGCAAGATCAGCCGTCACGAGATCGCCGGCGCCCCACAGCGCGAAGATCGACTTCATCACGGCCACCTTCTATAACACGTTCCACTTCGCAGAGTAGCTCACCCCCGCGGTGGCGCGCCGTGGCTTCAGGTAACCGGCCTCCACGCCGTCATCGACTCCGGACCGGCACCCTGGCCGGGGCCCGCTGTCGGACAGCCCCAGTCCACGCGAGACCGCGACCAGCCCGGGTATTCGCCTGCCGTATTACCTGTTCAAGCGCCCGTTTGACCCACAGGGGACCGGGTAATAGCGCCGGGTACCACCCCCTACACAGGAGAGGTTCCACATCATGAGGATTACGCGCGGTGCGAAGCTCATCCGTCTCGACGACAACCAAGTGGCGGTACAAGTCAAGGTGATCCGCCGCAGCCCGGTGGCCTACGCGGAGATCGAGCCTCGCGGTGGCGGACATCGCCGCGCGATCCTGTTACAGGAACTCGAACGGGACTATCGACTCGAGCCAGGCCTGGCAATGGATCAATAGCATTCACTGATCCGGACCCAGCACCGATCCGGACCCCAGCACCGCTTACCTCGTACGCGCCCGTGCGCGCCCCGGGTCGAACTCGGATATGCCCAGTACCATCCGACCGCGATCGCACAGCCGGATACCTGGGGCGAGTCGGCGGGCCAGTGGAACCATGCGAAACCCCGACGCTCGCCACGCGAGCGCCGGGGTTGGTTCAGGTTCGGCGACGAGATGCTACTTCGGCTGCGGGAGACCGGCTTCTGCTTCCATGTCCGCCAGATGGAGGCGCTTGATCGGCCCGACGACGAACACGTAGGAGACCACCGCCGCAAGAGCGCAGCCGCCGACGAAGACGAGCGCCCAGTCGTAGGAACCGGTGGAGTCGACGAGGTAGCCGATGATGATCGGCGTGGTGATCGCCGCGACCGCGCCGAAGGTGTTGAAGACGCCGCCGCCGAGTCCAGAGATTTCTTTGGGCGAGGCATCGGACATGACGGCCCACCCGAGAGCGCCGAATCCCTTGCGAAGAACGACAGCGACATCAGCGCGACAACCATCCAGGAAGCCTCGACGTAATTGCACAGAATGATCGAACTGGCCAGCAGTAGCCCGGCGATGATCGGGATCTTGCGGGCGGCGGTCTGCGACAGGCCGCGGCGCAACAGGATCGTGTATCGCACCTTGCCCGTCTTCCTTGTCGAGACGATGGTCGACTCGGCGACCGTCGGGGCGGTAGTCATGGGGACTGGTCTCCTCGGAGCATTTGTGGCGCCGCATCACGAAGTGCTTCAAGTCACATCGGCGGGTAAAAGTGACTGTACGTACGACGACATATGCGAGCCCAAGCCCGATTTCGGATCATACGATACCTAATGGGAATTGATGAACCGAGGCCCCTTGGTTATGGCAGAGCATGCTCCAGCGCAGGCAGCAGTCTGGCCAGGACGGGGTTCTCGTCGTTGATGCGCCACACCAGATCGAGTTCGACCTGCGCGGGGCGCGTCAACGCCAGCGGGCGATACACGACGTTCTCATAGCGCATCTTGCTTGCGGATTCCGGCACGACGGCGATGCCCCACCCGAGGTGCACCAAGCCCAGAATGCTGTGAATCTGACTGAGGTGCTGGACCACCACCGGCGCAACCGAGGCATCGTGGAACACCGAGGACAACAGTTCGAAGAAGTAGCGCGACTCGATCGGGTTGTACATCAGGAAATCGACCCCGTGCAGGTCGGCGATCTCGATCGGGTGCCCCAGGTGCGCCAACGGATGATTATCCGGCAATGCCGCGATCAGCGGTTCTCGAATGAAAGCGCGCGAAGCGAGGTCCGGCCTGGCGAACGGGGGCCGGACCATGCCGATATCGAGGGAACCGTCGGTCAGGGCCTCGACCTGAGTCCTGGTGACCATCTCGCGAAGCTCGAGTTCGACGTCCGGGATCGTCGACCGCGCCGCGGCAAGTACCGCCGCCAGCCCCGAGTGCACGCTGCCGCCGGTGAACCCGACGCGCAGCACACCCGATCGACCGGCGGAAGCCTTGCGTACCGACAAGGCCGCACGCTCGGACTGTTGCAACAGCCGCCGGGCGTCGGCGAGAAAAGCCTTGCCCGCCGGAGTGAGCTTCACCGCGCGACTCGACCGGTCGAACAGCAGTACCGCGAGGTCCTTTTCCAACAGCTGGATCTGCCTGCTCAGCGGTGGTTGGGTCATGTTGAGACGCTCGGCCGCCCGTCCGAAGTGCAGTTCTTCGGCGACCGCGACGAACTGGGTGAGCTGCGCCAACGAAAACATCCAATACCTTTCAAGCATCAATTGATCCAGATGAAGTGTTGGACTTGAATAATAGCCAGTCCTAGCCTGGGGCTACAGCGCATAACGGACTGTGCGGTTGACCTCGACCAAGGAGACCCGAATCGCCATGACGACCGCCTCCCCCCAGGACATCGCCCACCACCTCGGCTCTGGTCTGCTGTCATTTCCCGTCACTCACCTGCGGCCGGACCATTCCTTCGACGAGGTGGCCTACCGCGACAACATCGGGTGGCTCGGCCAATTCGGCGCCGCTGGACTGTTCGCCGCGGGCGGCACCGGCGAATTCTTCTCGCTCGACGCGAGCGAAGTAGAACGCGTCGTGGCGGCCGCGGTCCAAGAGGCGCCCGCCGAGGTGCCGGTGATCGCGCCGGCCGGTTACGGCACCGCGACGGCCGTTCAGATGGCGAAGTCCGCTCAACGCGTCGGCGCACAAGGGATTCTGCTGTTTCCGCCTTATCTGACCGAGGCGAGCCAAGGAGGCCTCGTCGCCCATGTGAAGGCGGTCTGCGCGGCCACCGATCTCGGTGTCACCATCTACAGCCGCGCGAATGCGGTGTACACCGAAACGGCCATCGCCGAACTCGTGGACAGCTGCCCGAACCTGGTCGGCTTCAAGGACGGCGTCGGCAACGTCGAACAGATGACGCGAATCTACGCCGCCATCGGCGATCGCCTGACCTACATCGGCGGCCTCCCCACCGCGGAAATGTTCGCCCTTACGTACCTCGCTTTGGGTGTCACCACCTATTCTTCGGCGATCTTCAACTTCGTTCCCCAATTCGCGCTCGACTTCTACTCCGCGCTCCGGCGCGGCGACAGCGCCTTCGTGATCAACGCGCTCAACGAGTTCGTGATCCCGTACTGCAACCTGCGCAACCGCAAAGAGGGCTACGCGGTCAGCATCATCAAGGGCGGCATGAAAGTCATCGGCCGCGACGCCGGTCCGGTCCGAACCCCCCTGACCGATCTCGACGATGTCGAACTCGCCGAGCTGGCCGACCTGGTCAAGAAAGTGAGCTGAGATGACCACCGCACCTACAGTCACACTCACCGGTGTCAACCTCATCGGCAACGACGACGTCGCGGCCACCGGCACCGCATTCCGCGCGACCGATCCGGCGAGCGGGGCTGCCCTCGAACCTGTCTACCACCAGGCGTCCGCGTCTGACATCGACCGTGTCACGACACTCGCCTGGGAAGCATTCGCCACCTTCCGGCAGACCACGTTCGCACAGCGGGCGGCGTTCCTCGAGTCCATCGCCGACGAGATCGAGGCGCTCGGATCGACGTTGACCGAACGAGTCCATGCCGAGACCGGCATCCCCACCGCCCGCATTCTGGGCGAAACCGCCCGCACGACAGGACAGTTGCGCATGTTCGCCGATGTGGTCCGCGAGGGTAGTTGGACGCACGCGCGCCTGGACGCCGCCGATCCCGACCGCGCCCCCCTGCCGAAGCCCGACCTGCGCCAACGTGAGGTGCCGGTGGGACCGGTGGCGGTATTCGCGGCAAGCAATTTCCCGCTGGCATTCTCTGTAGCGGGCGGCGACACGGCCGCTGCCCTGGCGGCCGGAGCGCCTGTGATCGTCAAAGCGCATCCCGCCCACCCAGGAACCTCCGAGTTGGTCGGGCGCGCAGTGCGCAACGCAGTTCGCACCCATGGACTGCCCGAAGGAACATTCGGGCTGATCCACGGGCCCGGACACGAAGTCGGCAGCGCGCTTGCCACCGATCCCCGGATCCGCGCCATCGGCTTCACCGGCTCTCGACAGGGTGGGCTGGCGTTGATATCGGCCGCGGCGGCCCGGCCGGTGCCGATTCCGGTTTACGCGGAGATGTCGAGCGTCAACCCGGTCTTCGTGTTGCCAGGAGCGCTCGCTGAGCGGGGCAGCGAACTCGGCGCGGCCTACATCGCGTCGATGAACGTCGGCGTCGGTCAGTTGTGTACCAGTCCAGGACTGCTGTTTCTTGTCGACGGGCCCGGAGCCGACGACTTCGTCCAGTCCGCCACCGACGCCGTTTCGGCCACCGTGGCCGCTCCGATGCTCTCGCCCGCTCTCGCCGCGGCGTTCGCCCAGGGCGTCAGCCGCGTCACCGACAACACGCACGTCGCAGTTGCCGCCCGCGGAACCGAAGACAGTCGCCTCGCCTGCCCAGCTATCGCGCAGCTTTTCGTGACCACCGCCGAACAGTTCCTCGCCGATCACCTGCAGGACGAAATATTCGGACCCGCTTCGGTGATCGTGCGGATCGGTGACGCCGGCTTGCTCACGCGAATCGTCGAGGCCTTGGAAGGTCAGCTGACAGCGACCGTGCACGCGGCTCCCTCCGACTACGAGATGGCGCGACCACTGCTCGACCACCTCGAATTGCTCGCGGGCCGAGTGCTGTTCAACGGTTGGCCCACCGGTGTCGAAGTCGGCCATGCCATGATCCATGGCGGCCCGTTCCCCGCGACATCAGCGCCCGCGACCACTTCGGTGGGAAGTCGCGCCATCGAACGCTTCCTGCGGCCGGTCGCCTATCAGAACGTCCCCGAAGAACTGCTGCCCACCGAACTACGCACCGACAACCCGCTCGGAATTCCGCGCCGGATCGACGGCACGCTGCGCAGCACCGACTAACCCCATGGCCACCGACTCGCGCCACCTCCCGGCAACGACGCCACACCACCAGGAGCACATCCTGCCCACCTCGGCCATCTCGACGAAGCCGGCCAGCGCGCTGTCGGCTCCCGACGCCGCGCGGACAGCGTTCACCCCGGGCGCGGCAACTCTCGACCGGATCGCTCAGGTAAAACTGTCCTCGATCGTGCTCCCGCTCTCGAACCCGATCAGTGATGCGAAAGTACTGACCGGCCGCCAGCGACCGATGACCGAGGTGGTCTTCCTCTTCGCCGAGGTCCGCACCGACGGCGGCCATGAAGGTATCGGATTCAGCTACTCCAAGCGCGCGGGCGGCCCGGCGCAGTTCGCCCACGCCGAGGAGGTCGCGCCCGCCCTGATCGGCGAGGATCCCAGCGATATCGCCAAGATCTGGACCAAGCTGCAGTGGGCAGGCGCCTCTGTCGGCCGCAGCGGTGTCGCCACCCAAGCCATCGCCGCCATCGATATCGCCCTGTGGGACCTCAAAGCCAAACGGGCCGGCCTGCCGATGGCGAAATTGCTCGGGTCACATCGTGATTCGGTCAAGACCTACAACACCTCCGGTGGATTCCTGCACACCCCCATCGAGCAGGTCATCGATAACGCGACCCGCTCGCTCGCCGAGGGAATCGGCGGCATCAAGCTCAAAGTCGGTCAGCCCGACTGGAAGCTCGATGTCGCCCGCGTGACCGCGGTCCGCGAACACCTCGACGACGACGTACCACTGATGATCGACGCCAACCAGCAATGGGATCGGCCCACCGCACAACGCATGGGCCGGATCTTCGAGGAATTCAACCTCGTCTGGATCGAAGAACCCCTCGACGCCTACGACGCCGAAGGACATGCTCAACTCGCCCGCAACCTCGACACCTCGATCGCGACCGGCGAAATGCTCGCGAGCGTAGGCGAACACGTCCGCCTCATCGAAGCAGGTTCGGTCGACATCATCCAGCCCGACGCACCCCGCATCGGCGGCTTCACGCAATTCCTGAAACTCGGCGCGCTGGCCGAACACAACCACCTCCAGCTCGCGCCGCACTTCGCCATGGAAATCCACCTGCATCTGGCCGCCGCCTACCCCCTGGACGCGTGGGTCGAGCACTTCGACTGGCTCGACCCGCTGTTCAACGAGCACCTCGAGATCCGCGACGGCCGCATGCACCTGTCCAACCGTCCAGGACTCGGGTTCACCCTCAGCGACCAAGCTCGCGCCTGGACCGTGGCTACTGCCGAATTCCACAGTTAGAGATCGGTTTCGCGCCCTCACTGCTCCGATCACTCCGTCCCACCGGAGTAATCGGAGCAGCGGATAGGCGGCTACCGCGTGGCGCTCGGTGCGTTATGACTACCGCGCAGCGCTCGGTGGCCGATACGTGATATTGCGTGCGGTGGCCTCGTCGATCTGTTCCGGAGTGAGCAGAGCAACGGTGTGCGAGACCGCAGCTCCGGACGCGGCCGTGCGGACAGCCAGTGCCGCGGCGGCCATCTCGTCCGGCGCGTCGCCGATCACGAACAGATCGTCCGCACCTAAAGCGAAATAACAGGCGTCCACATAGCCGCCCACACTTTCGACCATCTCGGTGATGGCTGCCCTACGGGCGCTACCGCCCTGTTCGAGCAGTCCGCGTGCCCCCTCAGGGGAATAGCTGACCCGCCAGAGATACTTCGGCATCGCGCCTCCTGCTCGCAGCTGTCGGTGGTACCGAGTCCGGTCCCGGCCGTGCGGCGCGACCGGCGAGACCTGAGATTACGGACTCACGGGCGATCAACATCGCCACCATGGCAATTTTGCAGCAAATGATGCTGCGTTGTAACCCAGGCGCTGCCCACAAACCATCCGCGAATGCGTCGACCGCATTGGGTAGCAACCGATCCTGCGATTGGTCGACACGAGCCCGAATACCGCAAGGTGCGGAGAATCGGCCAGCATCCCCGGAGATAGCCGCCAGATCGACCTGGTGCGGGTTAGCAGCGCTGCCACAGCCGGCGTAACAATGCCGACCGCGACCCGCCAACCCCGCTCTGACCAGTCGATTAGCCCCCTCACCGGGTCGTGCGGTAATCTCTTCGAGCGCCCGCAAGGCGGACGCGGACGGGCTGTGGCGCAGTTTGGTAGCGCACTTGACTGGGGGTCAAGTGGTCGCAGGTTCAAATCCTGTCAGCCCGACAGCGAAAAACCCCTTCCGACCTGGTCCGGAAGGGGTTTTCTGTTATCGAGCGATCTGGAGAGTTGGGACCGATTTGGGACCATCGCCACTCTGCAGGTGCTGAGACAGCTTTTGACCGTCGTCGCGGAGGGTCTCGATATCGGGGTGTAGGTATCGCTGGGTGATCCGGGGATCGGTATGGCCGGCGATTCGTTGCAACCGGTGCAGTGGCACCCCCGCGTCGGCGAGCCAGGTGAGCCCCGTATGCCGCAGATCGTGCCGCCGTAGATGCTCGTAGCCCAGCTGCGCGACCACCTCATCCCAATGCGTTGCCTTCCGCAGAACACCGGTCGCGATCCGACCGCCTCGCGGCCCGACGAACAACCGGGCGCTTATGAACGCATCTCGCTGGTCGTCGTCACTCGCATCCCGCAGAGCAGGGTCAGACTTCACGCGGGTGCGAGCGGCACTGATCCGGCGAACCCGGGCCGAACGCCGGCAAACCCGTTGGCTGGCGAGTTGATAAGGGGCATCCGTTGCAGGGCCTTCAAGTCGGTTGGCGAGGACCGCGGCTGGCAAAGCAATGATGGGGTACGCCGATGTTCTCGGCTCGGTGTACGTGTACGACAGCGGTGTCGGCAACCATTTGAAGGTGGCTGTCGGTGACGTGATCGTGGTCTACGGTCGAGAGGTCGTGCACGGGGTATCGCTGATCGACCACATCGACTCTCGCCCAGGGCAAAAACTGCGGCGGGTGTGCCCTAACTGCGGGCGGACCGGCATCGATCGGCGTGTCAACAAGCAGCCGACGTACTTGTGCGGCAAGTGTCGAAGCGAGTTCGACGTTCCGGAAGACCGCCAGGAGCCGGTAACCCTCTACACCGCCAGCTATGGAGCGCACTGGCAGTTGATCGACGGTGCGCTAACGGCCGATGACCTTGAGGCAGCGGTGCAAACACGCGATCGGCAGAGCGCGATCCGGCTTTGCGATCTCGGCGAGCTCGCCAGGCTTCTCGACCGTATTCATGCTCGGGTGCCGGAGCACAGGGGCGCGTGGGCTGCTACTCCCTTCGGCGGGCACCGCGTGAGGGCGGTGGCGGTGCGGCTCAACCAAGACAAGTTCCGTCGGATGTTGTTGCGCAACTGTATCGTGCCGCGCAGCGAGGACTGTGTCCCTGGCGGAACCTGCGAGGACGGTGCCACCAACCTGGCAGCGGATGCGACTGTAGCGGCGGCGTGGTGATCGCCGACAAGGCGTACTCCTCGGCCGCCAACCGCGCCTTGCTGCGCGAGCGGGCAGGCCGATATCGATCTCGGTGGTATGCCGCCACGTCGCTGCGGCATCCGGATCGGAGACACAGGCGGTCACACAGTCTTCGAGCATCCGCTCGGCATCCTCGGGCAAGCCTTGCATCAAACACCTCCACCACGGCCGGGAACTCTACGAAGAGGTCTATGACAGAGTCGCGGCCGGGTGCGATGTCCAGAGACGAAGCTCTCGATGTGATCAGCGAGTTCGCGGGCATGGAAACCATGCCTGGGGACCTTCTCGCGCCCAGGTCCACCGGACCAACATCTACGACATGGAATCTAGCTGGCGTCAGCACGGTGACAACATCTGACCACCGTCGAGGCATCAGGCGAAGGTTTACGCGAGAGATGATTACGCGTAGTCACCAGTGCCACACCTCCATCACGAGGGCAGATACAGGTGTCATGGACGGCCGGTGCGCGGCGTTTCGTCGACTTGCAAGGTGAAGACATCGGGGCGGGCGTAGTGGCCGGTGGGGTCGAAGTCGAAGCGCGAGCGGGCAAGGTCGGCCAAGTCCAGCGTGGCGGTGAGAATGCCCTCGCTGTCACGCAATGGGCCGGCAAGGACCTCGCCGAGCGGGGAGATGATCGTACTGCCGCCTCCGATGAGTAGGGTGTTCGGTGCGTCGCCTTGGACTGGGTGTACGTCGACGGGCAGGTCGGAACGAAGCAGGTACTGGTTGGCGCTGAGCACAAAGCAGCGGCCCTCCAGGGCGATGTGCCGCATGGTGGCCTGCCAGTTGTCGCGATCGTCCACGGTGGGCGCGCACCAGACGTCGACGCCTTTGCCGTACATCGCGGTACGGAAAAGCGGCATGTAGTTCTCCCAGCAGATCGCGGCGCCCACGGTCGCCGGCCCCACCTGCACTACTGGCATGGTAGAGCCGTCGCCGCAGCCCCAGATCGAACGCTCGGCTGCGGTGGGCATCAGCTTGCGGTGCTTGCCGAGGTAGCCCTGAGGTCCGCAGTACAGGGCAGTGCAGTACAGCGTGCCGCCAGCGCGCTCGATGGCGCCGACCACCGTGTACACGCCCAACTCGCGTGTGAGGTCGGACAGATGTTGCACTTCGGGGCCAGAGATGTCGATCGCCGAGTCGAAGTAACGGCGGAACAACTCCCGGCCCTCGGTGGTGCGGCTGCCGACCGTGACACCGAAGTCCATGCCTTTGGGATAGCCGCCGAGAAACGCCTCCGGCAGGACGACCAGCTCGGCACTACCGGAGGCAGCCTCAAGGATCAGCTCTTGCGCCTTCGCGAGGTTGGCGGGTGTGTCGAACAGGCGTGCGCCAGCCTGGGCAACGGAGGCGGTCAGGGTATGAATAGGCCGCATGGGGGTGCACTCTACGGGCCACGAACTGCCTGTGCGAAACATCGCGCTCGGGCTGCTACCCAGTTCGGCTTCCAGTTCTGGCCGAAGCCGAACAACCTGAGGTGTGACCCGAATACGCCGGAATAGGGGCAATAGCTGTCCGTAGGCGCTCGTATTGGGTGTTCGGTCACGGTGGCGGGCCGGTCGTTTAGATGCTCTCTCGCGCAACGTCAGTCAAGTATCCGATCTGCGATGTCCCTGGTGGAACCGAAACACCTCGTCGGCGGCCGGGCGTCCCAAACATATTCCACGCTAATGGAATTGGCTGAGGAACCTGAGTCTGGGTAATGATCCGTAATGTTGTGAAGCTGATTGGCGGACCCACCGAAGACCCTTGGTGGGCCGAATTGCTGCCGTCGTTCCGCCGGCTCGCAGCCCCGGAGCGATACGGTCCCTATGTCGATGGTTATGTGTTCCCGGCGCCCGTGGCGGAGATGCCCATCTACCTGAAGTATGTCCGCTCGCGTTTCCTCACGATGGGCGGCAAGATCGTGCAGCGCCATGTTGACGACATCAGCGAGACCTTCCCCGGGCACTCCCTCGTGGTCAACTGTTCCGGGCTCGGCGCGGTGGACCTTATGGCCGATAGTTTGACGAAGCCTGTGCGGGGACAAGTGGTCAGGACCTCTCTGGTGGGCCTCGATGAAGTTGTCATCGACTTCGGAAACCCTGCCAGCCCAACCTATATCGTGCTGCGCAGCGAGGACAGTGTCCTTGGCGGAACCTGCGAGGACGGCGCCACCAACCTGGCAGCGGATGCGACTGTAGCGGAGGCGTGGTGATCGCCGTCGAGGCGGGGCACCACGACCGCCTCCAATAACGGCGCGAGCATCGGTGCATCGCAGGCCTGGCCGGGTGTGAGCAGCACCGCCAGGCCACGGCCATGACCATCGGCGACCAGATGGACCTTGGTCGTCGAACCACCGCGTGAACGCCCTATCGCGTGATCAGCAGGTTCATAACCCCGACACCGAGTCGTGCCTGTCGCCCGCGCCATGCTGGTGCACCCGCACGATCGTGGAGTCGATCGAGGCCACCCAATCCAGATCACCAGTGGTGTCGGCCAACGCCAGCAGCGCGGTCAGCACCCGATCCCATGTGCCGTCCGCGGCATAGCGCCGATGCCGCTTCCATACCGTCTGCCACGGCCCGAACTCCCACGGCAGGTCCCGCCACGGCGAACTCGTCCGCAACCGATACAGCATCCCCTCCACCACCAGCCGGCTGTTGGCGAAATTACGACCTACCCGCCCTTCGGATTTCGGCAACAGCAGCTCCAGCAACTCCCACTGCTTTATCCGTCAACACCTGATACCGATCAACCACCAACCTCGACACAGCGGACATGATGCACCACCGACGCATTCCGAACACCCTGTTCGGTCGATTGGGAGACGCAACCTAGTGTGTCGCGCCTGAAATCAGGCAAGTAAGTTGTTGATTAGTTTGGGGGTGTTGTCGGGTTGATTTTGGCGAGGTAGTCGGCGAGGGATTTC
>NZ_JBEZDE010000029.1:0-97130 GCF_040648115.1 Nocardia sp. NPDC049190 | reverse complement strand
CACGACGACACGAACACGCAGTGCGCCAGCGCTACAGACCGGCACCGCCGCGGCCCGCTCGACCACTACCCCGAGCACCAGTGCGTCGCGTCCGTGCGCTCGCCTCCCCAAGCGACCACATCGGCTCACCCCATCCGAGGAAGCGAGACCTAGCATTGCCCGTTCGCGGCGCCGCAGGCGCTGCCAAACAAACCCAGCTAGTACACCGGCAGTGACGTATCCACCTGGTTGGCCCACGCGATCACGCCACCTTGCAGATGCGTGGCGTCGGCGAAGCCCGCGCGTTTGAGTGCGGCGAGGGCCTCCGCGGAGCGGATACCGGTCTTGCAGTGCAGCACGATGGGGCGGTTCTGCGGCAGCTCGGACAGAGCTTCACCGGACAGGATGCGGTCCTTCGGGATCAGCTTGGCGCCCTCGATGTGCACGATGTCCCACTCGACCGGTTCGCGCACGTCGATCAGCTCGATCTGTTTGCCCGCGTCGATCAGTTCCTTGAGTTCGCGGGCGGTGATCGTTGCGCCGGCGGCCGCCTCCTGGCCTTCCTCGGACACCACGCCGCAGAATGCCTCGTAGTCGATCAGTTCCGTGATCGGCTGACGCTCCGGATCGCGGCGCAACTTGATCGTCCGGTAGTTCATGTCCAGTGCGTCGTACACCATGAGCCTGCCGAGCAGTGGCTCGCCGATGCCGGTGATCAGTTTGATCGCTTCGGTCACCATGACCGACCCGATCGATGCGCACAGCACGCCGAGCACGCCGCCCTCGGCGCACGACGGCACCATGCCGGGCGGCGGGGCCTCCGGGTACAGATCGCGATAGTTGATGCCGCGGCCGTCCGGCGCGTCCTCCCAGAACACCGAGACCTGGCCTTCGAAGCGATAGATCGAGCCCCACACGTAGGGCTTGCCCGCGAGCACCGCGGCGTCGTTGACCAGGTAGCGGGTCGCGAAGTTGTCGGTGCCGTCGACGATGAGGTCGTACTCGCGAAACAGCTCGACCGCATCGTCCGGCTCCAGCCGGATCTTGTGCAGTCGCACGTCGATACCGGAATTGATCTCCAGGATCGAGTCGCGCGCGCTGTCGGCCTTCGGGCGGCCGATGTCGGATTCGCCGTGGATGATCTGGCGCTGCAGATTGGAGGCGTCGACCTCGTCGAACTCGACGATGCCGAGGGTCCCGACACCCGCGGCGGCCAGGTACAGCAGGGCAGGCGAGCCCAGTCCGCCCGCGCCGATCACCAGCACCTTGGCGTTCTTCAGGCGCTTCTGCCCGTCGACGCCGAGATCCGGGATGATGAGGTGCCGGCTGTAGCGGGCGACCTCGTCCCTGGACAGCTCCGCGGCCGGCGCGACAAGTGGCGGCAGGGACTTCGGTGATGACACGTCCAGGACTCCTCGAATCACGTAGGCCGATCGCAGCGCAGTCGGCCCCTTACTGGCTACTGCTCAGTGCAACACCGACGACCGAACCGTTCTTCCCGCGCTCTATCGTCGCGCACCGGGTCCGGCCCTAACCACGCGGGTAGGGCCAGGGATTGAAGCGACAGCGCTTGCCGTCCATCGGGACGACGCCGTGTGGGTCGAGAACGGCTATGTCGTCGTTCGAGGTGCCGAAGGTCTGCTGCATCATCACCGGCGCGAGTCCGTCGTCGGTCTCGCAGGGCTGATGCTGGTGGTAGCCGATAGCGTGGCCCACCTCGTGGTTGATCTGATATTGCCGATACGACCCGATGTCTCCGTCGAAGGCCAGCGCGCCCCGCACCCAGCGGACCTCGGAGAGCACGACTCTGCGGCTGTTGGCGTTGTAACAGGAGGTGTCGATCGGAATGTCGAAGCCGCATTCTCTGCGGCTGGATTCGCGGGAGGTGAGCGAGACACGGAAATCGGCGGCGCCGTGGTCGACCCGCCGGAACCCGAACTTGGGATCGTGCGCCCAGCTCTTCGGGTTGGCGAGGGTGGAGTCGACCATTGTGGCGAACGACTCGTCCCCACCGAAACCGGAGGTGTCCATGCCGTTCTCGATCTCCACGGTGTAGCGGAAGACCGCATCCGCCCCGGCGCCGACCTGGTCGGTGCTGCCCGGCACCACGCGCCAGGTGTCGGCCCCGGTCTCGGCGAACGCGCCTCCCTCGGGCAGCGCCCCGGTCGGCAGATCGGTGGGAAAATGACCGTCCCCTGGCGGGGCGCCGATGATGCCCGCGGTCGCGGCGCGCGGGCTCAGTCGTCCGAGTCCGGGAGAGCCACCCGCGACGACCGTGCTGTCGGTGCCGCTGACCGCGTCCACGACCACCAGCACGGTGATCACGAAGAGCACCGGGAGCGCGTACGCCCGCCAGCCGTAGGTGGAAACGAATCTGCCGAGGGCACTTTGCTTCTTCGCGTCCCGTTCGGGGCGGGCCCGCACCCGGCCCTCGGCCTGGGCGGTGGGATCCCAGTGGGCGCGCAGCGGTTGGTGCGATCCGGTGCCGGTGCGGTAGCGGCCGAGTGGATCGTAGATCTCGACGCCGTCGTCATCGGCGGGTGTCTGCTTCGAATCAGGCTGCTGCTCAGGCGGTTCGGGGATGCGAGTCGAGCGCTTCCGATTCTCGGCGGCCGCACCGCGGCCGGATAATCGACTACCGACTCCCCACCGCTTCGCGGTGTCGGGTCGAGCCGCTGTGCCCGATAGTGCGTCTGGGCCGGTTCTCGCCACGGCGTCCGACCCTACGGAACCGGACGTGCCGGAGCCAGCCGGGTGGCGCGCTGTGCGCCTCCCGCCGGATGGTCGCTCCGGTCGGTCGGTCACAAAGACCAGCGTCTCACAGCGCGGAAGCCCCCACCGACGGGCACAGGTGGACCTGCTTCGGTGCGACAATCGTCCTGAGGTGGCACCAGTTGCCCCGCCCCGATCTGCGGGCAGGCGACTAACGGGTATCGTTCATGGGATAACCCGGTGCACACCCCTTTTGCCGGGGAATCGACTGGGAGAGCCGAAATGACTGACCTCGTGGACCGGATGACGTCCCGCAGATCGTCGTCCGAGGCCATGGCACGCGCCAAACGCGGTACCCGGCTTCCGCGCGATGAGAGACGTCAACAGCTCCTCGCGGCGGCGAGCGAAGTCTTCGTGCAGCGCGGTTACCACGCCGCGGGGATGGACGAGATCTCGCAGTGCGCTGGCGTGAGCAAGCCGGTGCTGTATCAACACTTCAGCAGCAAGCTGGAGTTGTACCTGGCGGTGCTGCAGAACTACGTGGACATCCTGGTGTCCAGCGTGCGGCAGGCGCTGCGGTCGACCACCGACAACAAGCAGCGCGTGCGCGCGGCGGTGCAGGCCTACTTCGATTTCGTGGACAACGAGATGCAGGGGTTCCGCCTGGTCTTCGAGTCCGATCTGACCAGCGAGCCGCAGGTGCAGCGCCGGGTCGAGCAGGCCACCGAGTCCTGTGTGGACGCGGTCTTCGACTTGGTGGCACACGACTCGGGTCTGGACCCCTACCGTGCGCGCATTCTGGCCGTCGGTCTGGTCGGCGCGAGCCAGTTCACGGCACGCTACTGGCTGGAGGCCGATCGGCCGATCCCGAAGGAAGAGGCGGTCGACACCACTGTTCAGCTGGCGTGGGGCGGCCTCAAGCACGTGCCGCTGCACCCGATCGCCTGAGCGTCGCATCGACGAACGAGCCCCTGTCCCCGAGTGATCGGGAAACAGGGGCTCGATGCGTGTGGGGTCGAAGGCCGGGCTCAGACCGCGGCGAATCCGACGCGGCCGCCGGTGGCGGTGCCGATTTCGACGTAGGCGACCTTCGAAGCCTGGATCAGGAACTTCCGGCCCTTCTCATCGGTGAGCGACACGACGCCCCCGTCACCGCTCAACGCACCGGACACCAGCGCCTCGACCTCGTCCGGGGTCTGCGCGCTGTTGATCACCAGTTCACGCGGGCTATCCGAAATACCGATCTTGACCTCCACGGCCAACCTCCGAACCTAAGAGTCCTGTGCTGTCGAACCAAGGCTAGTGCCAGTCCGCCGCTGCGAGTATTCAGGCTGTGCCGGTCAGGTGACGCGGGATGTGCGTTCGGGTCCTGCCTCGCGTTCCGGGCGGACCCGACGAGTTACCCCTGTACCTGCGGAATCAGTCGTGACGTCGGTGTCCGAAGATCATGTCGTCGGACCGGGCCGGACGGTGTTCGCCTTTCGCGAACACCGTCCCGGCAGTCGGTCCGCAGACCCTACTTCGGCTCGACGAGCTGGATCTCGAGCTCGATCTTCACCGCGTCGCTGAGCATGCCGGGCAGCAGGCCGCCGACGCCGAAATCGGTCCGCTTGATGGTGCCGGTGGCCGAAAAGCCCGCGTGCCGGTCGCCGGACGGGCCGAACTCCTGGAGGCCACCCCACTCGACGTCCAGGGTGACCGGCTTGGTTACCGCACCGAGTGTGGCCTCGCCCCGAACTTCGAAGGTCTCGGCGACGACCACGGGGTGGGTCGCCCGGAAAGTGAGCGTGGGGCGGTTGGCGACGTCGAGGAAGTCGGCGGCGCGGACGTGCGCGTCCCGATCCGGATTCCCGGTGTCGAACGAGTCGAGGTGGATGGTCGCGCCGAGCGAGACGGCACCGGACTCGTCGACCACGAAGTCGGTCTCGAACCGGGTGAATCCGCCGCGCACCTTGGAGATGCCGAGGTGACGAACGGTGAAGGCGACCGAAGAGTGCGAGGCGTCCAGCGCCCATGAACCGGTCTTCAGCAGCTGGCCGGCAGTAGTGGATTCCGAAGTTGTCATGCTGCCGACAATGACCGGACCGCGGTCCGTTAACCAGACCGCGGTTATCCTGGACCTCGCAGGGCGCGGCTAACAGTCCCGGGACAGGGCACGATGGGTGACATGGCTCGTAACGGATTCGCGGAATTCCTCATCGCACGGCGCGCCGAGCTGCGGCCGTCGGATATCGGGATGCCTGGGGGCGGGCGGCGCAGGACGCCCGGCCTGCGCCGCGAGGAAGTCGCCGTCCGCGCGGGCGTCAGCGCCGACTACCTGGCCCGGCTGGAGCAGGGCCGCGACACCAACCCGTCTGGCGCGGTCATCGAAGCCTTGGCCGACGCGCTGCTGTTGCATGGCGAGGGCCGCCATCACTTCAGCCTGCTCGCGTTGGCCTCCGGTAACGAATCCCGCTGCCCGGGCAGCGAATCCGCCGAGGAACGAATCGCCGAGACGATCGAGACCATTCTGCACGCGCTGCATCCGACTCCCGCGTTCGTGGTCGGCCGTCGACTGAACGTGCTCGGCTGGAATCAGGCATGGGCCGACCTGGTCGCCCCGCTCGGCCTGTTGGATCACGACGAACAACCCAACCTGGCCGAGTACACCTTCACGCATCCGGCCGCACGGCGCGTCCTGCGGAACTGGGACGAGGCCGCCGACATCTTCTCCGCCGCGCTACGCCGTGCCAAACTGCGCTGGCCAGGCGATAATTCGCTGTTGGAGACCATCGAGACGCTGCACCACCACCCGGACTTCGCGCAGCGGTGGAAGCCACAGCAGGTCGGCGCCGCCGTCTCCGGCGTCCTGCGTCTCGACCATCCCATCCACGGGCCGATCGATGTACCTTTCGAGACTCTGGAGGCCGATCGTGATCAAAGCCTCATCGTCTGGCTCGCCGACCGCGCCGGCATCCACTCGCCAGGCCTGCGTTTGGTGCCCAACCGCGCGGTGAACGAGTAGCACCTAGCACCGACCACTGCGCGAGGTGCCGCCGCGAAACGTCAAGAGCCGCAGGACGGCGCGCGCCCGCACCAGGTATCAGATGCCGAGCACCGCCATGCGTTCGGCGTAGCTGTTCT
The DNA here is from genome assembly GCF_040648115.1 of Nocardia sp. NPDC049190. NCBI lineage: Bacteria > Bacillati > Actinomycetota > Actinomycetes > Mycobacteriales > Nocardiaceae > Nocardia > Nocardia sp. NPDC049190. The sequence goes on along the minus strand of NZ_JBEZDE010000029.1, from coordinate 91,316 downwards.
GCATACGCTCGAAGAGCGCGGCGATGCCGTTGAGATCGCCGGTGGCGGTGAGGACCAGATCGGTGAGTTCGTCGCGCTGTGCCATCACGTATTGGGCCTGGGTGATCGCCTCGCCGAGCAGGCGCCTGCCCCACAGGGTGAGCCGATCGCGCTCGGCGCGGCTGGTCGTGACGGCACGACGCACCTCTTCCACCACGAACTCCGAATGGTTGGTCTCGGCGAGCACATCACGGACCACCGCGGCGACCTCAGGTGTGAGCACCCCGGCGATCTCGGTGTAGAAGTCGGCGGCGATGCCGTCACCCACATAGAACTTCACCATCGACTCGAGCCACGTCGAGGGATCGGTCGAAGCGTGAAACGCGTCCAGCGCCCGCACAAATGGCGCCATGGCCTCGAAGATGTCGGCGCCACGCTCGGCGAGCGCGGACTCGAGCGCCTTGAAGTGCTCCATCTCGGCGGCGGCCATCGTGGCCACGGCCACCTTGCCTCGCAGCGTCGGTGACAGCTTGGCCTCCTCGGCCAGCCGATAGAACGCGGAGATCTCACCGTAGGCGAGCACCGCGAACAGGTCGGTGACGCCGGGGTGGCTGGCGGGGATGGAGAGGTTTGCTGGGTCGGTCGACGAAACACCTAACGCGGCAGGTGACTGTGCTCCCATGCGCCCCAGCGTAGTACTCCGCGCCGATCACGCCGTCTCGGCCAAGAATTTGTCCAGGTAACTCCATGTCGTGTCCCGTGCCGCAGGTCCGGCCAGGATGCCGAGGTGCCCGCCCGGCGCCGTTTCGTAGCGAACCATGGCCGAACCCTCGAGCGTCCGGGTACCCGCCCGCACGGCGGCGGCTGGAGTGATCACGTCGGCGGGTCCGCCGACCAGCAGGACGGGCGCGGTGACCTTCGCCAACTCGATCCGGCGTGCGCCGAGCCGGACGACGCCGCGGCCGATGTCGTTGTTCAGGATCAGCCTGCCCCACAGTTGACCGTAGAAACGGCCGGGATAGCCGGGCATTTCGGCCATGAATCGGTCGATCGCCTCCATCCTGGCGAGCGTCTCGGTGCGGGTGATATTGCTCGCGACGAACCATGGGCGGGTGAGTTCACGGTCCAGCGCGGTGATCTTGTAACCGATCCTGGTGAGCGGCGCAGGCACACCTCCGGCCACGCGGATGACCGTCGAAGTGACCAGTCCCCCGGTGAGTTTCGCGACCTTACGCAGCTGTGGAATGCCGGTCATCTCGTCGTAGTCCGGCGGCGAGCCGACGGCGGTGATGGACCGAATCGGCAGTTCGGCATGCGCCGCCGCGGCCAGCAAGGCAAGTGTGCCGCCGATCGACCACCCCACCAGATCGACGCGACGCCCGGCACGGTCGGCACTGACTCGCAGCACCGCCTCGGGGCAGGATGTCGTCGACCCAGTCTTCGAAACCCATGCGTCGGTCGTCGAAGGCGATCTCGCCGTAGTCGATGACATACGGGTGGCGACCGGTGGCCAGCAGGAATCGGGCCAGGCTCTGGTCGGGCCGCAGGTCGAAGCAGGTGGCGGGTGCGGCCAGAGGTGGAACCAGCAGCACGGCCGGACCGTCGGCCGGCACGATACCGTCGCTGTCCTCGAACCGATGTAGTCGACGGTGCGGCCGGTCCCACAGCACGGTCGACGCGGTGCGGTCCGGCGCCTCGATGCCGGAGCCGAAGGTCAGTGCCCAGGCATTGCGGGCGGCGGTGGCGACAGTTTCCGCGAGGGTCACACCGAAGAATGTCGCACATGCCGGTACCGGCGGTAACAGGCAAGTCCCATGGACGCTCAGCGCGTCCCCGAAGCAAGCCGCCGCACCGGCGCAACCATATCCTCGCGCACACTCCGCACCAGCGGCGCGAGCGAAGTCGTCAACTCGGCGACCGCGTCCGCGGACAGTACGGCGAGCGCGCCGGTCCACGCAACCTCGTCGGTGTCGGCCTCCACCCGCGCCAACAATTCGGCGCCGCTGCTGGTGAGCACGGGAGTAAGCGGCCCGCCCTCGATCAATCCGCCGGCCCGTAGCTCGTCCACCGTTTCCGACCACTCCGTTTCCGACACTCCGCGCGCAGGCCGCAGCACCGACTCCGACGCTTTCCCGACCGCCACCTGCAAAACCAACGCCTGCCGCCCGGTCAGGCCGTGCGTGACCAGGGCCGCGACATGGCCGTCACCACGATGCTCGCGCAACGCGGTGGCCAATTGCCACAGCGCGCCTACCGGATCGGCGGGCAAGGGCAGCGCCGCGTTCGCGGCGAACAACGCGCGACCGGTCGAGTCGGCGGCGCTCTGCACCGGCGCGAGCAGTTCGACCGCGCGAGCACACTCCGCCACCTCGGCGCCGAGGCCGCGCAGCAGTCCGGTGGCGAGCGCGAGCCTGGCGTCCAGGCAGCGCCGCGGGGTCGCTCGTTCCCACGCCTCCGGCAGCGCTTTGCGCACCATATCCGGATGAAATCCGGCGAAGGTTGCCTGCACCGTGGCGGGTGTCACCGCGCCGAGCGGCGCGGCGCGGAAGGCGAAGTAGGTTTGCCAGTATCCACGCAGCCCGATCCCGACGCCCGCCTCCTTGACGCCGGCCCCGAAATACACGACATCATGGACCGGTTCGAGAGTCGTCCAGATTTGCCGCGCCGGATGAATTACCATGTGGCGCAGTGTACGTCGGCACAGTTCGCCACGAAAGCACGCGTCGGCTCGCGGGAAATTCGGCAACGCACCCTGTCGGCAATTCGAGCCGCGCACATTATCACGCTACAATCTCTGCGGACAACGAAAATTCTCGCCCGAGAGAGTTGCCGGACGCCGTGCCCACGAACATCGTAGGAACGCGTCACGAACGCCGACCGGTTTCGGGTGCGAGGTTTTCGTTGGACAGGAAAATGTGCGCGCACCAGATCCGCGTCACCAGTGCGCCGCGCCGATGTCTTTCGAGGTAGCCGCCGTTTTTCGCGGCCGGCACGACATCCAGAGCGTGGCCGGGTGAGTATCGCAGGCGGGGTCGTGGTTGTCGCGGACCAGCCGGTCCGCCCCACTTCGTGCGCGCGTGACGCGATTACGAGGAAGGCACGAACCTGAGCAAGATCACAGTCGATCAGGAACCGGGACTGGCGGATACCCTGTTGACGGCCGAACTGGACGCGACGCATACCGCTCCGACTTTCGCAGAATTGGGAGTTCGCGACGAAATCGTCCGCGCACTCGGCGAGATCGGTATCGAACGTACTTTCGCCATTCAAGAACTGACCCTCCCGCTGGCGCTCGGCGGTGAGGATCTCATCGGTCAAGCCCGCACCGGCATGGGAAAAACCTTCGGATTCGGCGTGCCGCTGCTGCACCGGATCGCGACAGCCGAATCCGGTACGACACCGCTGGACGGTACGCCGCGAGCGTTGGTCATCGTGCCGACCCGCGAATTGTGCATCCAGGTCACACAGGACCTGGAGAATGCAGGTAAATACCTGACCAATCACCAGGGTCCGCTGAGCGTCGCCTCGATCTATGGCGGCCGCCCGTACGAGGCACAGATTCAGGCGCTGCGCTCGGGCGTCGACGTGGTGGTCGGCACCCCCGGCCGACTACTCGACCTCGCCGATCAACAACACCTGATTCTCGGCAAGATCGGCGTGCTCGTACTCGACGAGGCCGACGAGATGCTCGACCTCGGCTTCCTCCCCGACATCGAACGCATTCTCGGGATGGTGCCGGGCAAGCGCCAGACCATGCTGTTCTCGGCGACCATGCCCGGGCCGATCATCACGCTGGCGCGCACCTTCTTGACCCGCCCGACGCACATCCGGGCCGAGGAGCCCCACGACTCCGCCGTACACGACCGCACCGCGCAGTTCGTCTACCGTGCGCACGCGCTGGACAAGAGCGAGCTGATCGCCCGTGTGCTGCAGGCCGAGGGGCGGGGCGCCACGATGATCTTCACCCGCACCAAGCGCACCGCGCAGAAGGTGGCCGACGACCTGGCCGAGCGCGGCTTCGCGGTCGGCGCGGTGCACGGCGACCTCGGGCAGATCGCCCGCGAGAAAGCGCTGACCAAGTTCCGTAAGGGCACGATCGACGTGCTGGTCGCGACCGATGTCGCGGCCCGCGGCATCGACATCGACGACGTCACGCACGTCATCAACTACCAGTGCCCCGAGGACGAGAAGACCTACGTGCATCGGATCGGCCGCACCGGCCGAGCCGGCCGTACCGGTGTCGCGGTGACCCTGATCGACTGGGACGAGCTGAACCGCTGGTCCTCGATCAACACCGCACTCGGCCTCGGCATCCCCGATCCGGTCGAGACGTATTCGCGCTCACCGCACCTGCACGCGGACCTCGGCATACCGGAAGGCGTGACCGGCGTGGTCCGCAAGCCGAAGCCGGAACGCGACCCGGACGCGGTGGTGGTGGAGCGCTCCGCCCGGGCACCGCGCAAGCGCAACCGCAGGCGCACTCGCGGCGGCCAGCCGATCGACAGCGTCGAACCGAACGACATCGGCGACGAAGCCGGCGACGAAGCCCGGCCCGTGTCTGATACGGCCGAGGACGGCGACGCGACCGACAAGCCCGCACGCCGCAGGCGCAGACGGCGTAAGGCCACTGGTGACGCGCCGGACAACGAAACCTCCGACAACGAAACCTCCGACAACGGCACCCAGCCCGACGCGGCGGCCGACACCGCGCACGACCGCGGTGCAGGTGACGCCGAAGCGGCCGACCGTCCCGCGCGTCGTCGACGCAGGCGCCGCAAGCCCGCCGAGGGCGAGGTGGCTGTGGAGACTGTGGAGAGCAACTCCGAGCCCGCGACGGCCGCGACGGCGTGATCGGCCGGATCCGCTAGTCTCGCCTTCGTGCTCGCACCCGAGCGGCGGACGCGCGCCGACATCACCGCCGCCGTAGCCATCGTGATTCTCCTGGTGGTCGCGGGGCTCGTGGTGTGGGCGCGCGGCGACGCTCGCGGTACCGAATCGGTCACCGCGCCGAGCAGTGTGCCGACCCCGGCAGCGGCTGATCAGCTGCCCGGCGCGCTGCGCGAACTGTGGCGCGCGCCGGACAACGCGAGCGCCCGCGCGCTCGTGTCCGGGGGCGTCGTGGTGACCGGTGACGACGGCACCGTGATCGGGCGCGACCCGCATACCGGCGACCAACTGTGGAAGTACCGGCGCGATATGCCGCTGTGTGGGATCGAGGGCCAGTTCGGCATGGTGGTCGCGGTGTATCGCGACCAGCGCGGCTGTAGCCAGGCGACACTGCTCGCCGGTGACAGCGGCGCCCGGCGGACTGCGCGCAGCAGTTACATGGATCCGAACCTGCGGCTGTCGGTCGATGGGACATATGTCCTCGCACAGGGCCCCCAGCGGCTGGAAATGTGGCGCTCGGATCTGGTCCGCACCCTGGAGTACGGCTTCGTCGACGCACCTGTGAACGTGAAGACGCAACCGCGCAAGGGCTGCACGCTGCTGTCGGCGGGTTCCAGCCCGTCCCGACTCGCCGTGCTCGAACGTTGCCCCGCCGACCCGGCCGACCGACTGACCGTGCTCAACCCTGCGCCCAAGGACAACACCGTGCCCGAAGAGTTCGGTTCGCACGTCTTGACCGGTCCCGGCACCGACGCCCCCGTCGCACGGGTGGTCGCGGTATCCGACAACCGGATCGTGCTGTCTCTGCCCGCCGCCACCGCGGGGTCGGACAAGTTCCCCCCGCGGCTGGCCGTATACGACGGGAACGGAAATCCGATTGCGACGCACGAGCTTTCGGCGCCGCTGAGCGAGCAGACCACGACGACCCGGATCGGCTCGGCCTACCTGGTGTTCACCGGCAACAGCGTGATCGCCCTGAACGGTGGCACCTTCGACCCGCTGTGGACCGCGGGCGGCGCCCTCGGCGCGCCCACACTGATGGCGGGCAAGCTGTTGCTGCCTACGACGGGCGCGATCACCGTTCTCGATCCCGCATCGGGCACCGAAGTGGCACGAATCCCCTTGGCGCGCACCCAGTACGACGGCTCCCCCATCTCACTGGCGGTAGTCGGCACGACTGTGCTGGAAAAACGCGGTACCGAACTCGTCGCCCTCGGCTGATCCGGCGCCGCATGAGCGGTGCGTCGGATCGCTTCCGGCCGCGACACACCGTGATCATCGGATAGCCCATGATGGATTCATGTCCGCACGCGACGACGCCCGCGTTGTACTGCTCCGGCACGGCGAGACCAGCTGGTCCACGCAGGGCAGGCACACCAGCCGCACCGATCTGCCGCTCACCGAGCGCGGCGAGGGACAGGCCAGGGCGGTGGGTTCCCTCCTGATCGCGCTGCGGCTGCGAAACCCGCGGACCTTCACCAGCCCGCGGCATCGCGCGGTGCAGACTGCTGCGCTGGCCGGGCTCACCGACACCACGATCGATGACGACCTGGTCGAATGGGACTACGGCGCCTACGAAGGATTGACCACCCCGCAGATCCGCGAGTCCGCGCCCGGCTGGACGATCTGGACAGGCGACGTCCCGGGTGGTGAGACCGCCGACGCGGTGTGTGCCCGGGCCGACCGGGTGCTCGCCTCGGTGCGGCCCGTCCTGCCGGAGCGCGATATCGTGCTGGTCGGGCACGGCCACTTCTCGCGGGCGTTGATCGCCCGGTGGGCCGAATTCGGCGTGCGGGATGGCCGCCGCTTCGCGATGTCGACCGGCGCGCTGACCGTGCTCGGCTACGAACACGACGTGCGAACCATCCATGAACACAACCTGGTACCCGACGGAGCGACACTGTGACCCGATCCGGCCCCACCGCCACCGACCCGGCCGCCATCGGCTCGGGCGACGCCGTGCTGCGCCGTGCCGTCCCCTCCGACGTGCCTGCGCTGGTGGCTCTCATCTACGACCTGGCCGAATACGAGAAGGCCCGGCACGAATGCACGGTGACCACCGAGCAACTGAACGCCGCACTGTTCGGGCCGCAACCGAAGGTCTTCGCGCACGTTGTCGCCGAAGGAACGGATCTGGTCGGCTGCGCCATCTGGTTCCTCAACTTCTCCACCTGGGATGGCGTGCACGGCATCTACCTGGAGGACCTTTACGTCAAGCCGGAGACCCGCGGCAAAGGCTACGGCAAGGCGCTGCTGGCGGCGCTGGCGAGGGAAGCTGTCGACAACAGCTACAGCCGGGTCGCCTGGTCGGTGCTGACCTGGAACACGCCCTCGATCGACTTCTACGAATCGATCGGTGCGGTAGCTCAGGACGAGTGGGTCGGCTACCGGCTCGCCGGCGCCGCCCTCGGCGCGCTGGCCGCCGAGTCCCGGTAACGGCTCGAGCGATGTCGTGGCTCGCGCAGGTCGATCACCATCCTTGGCCGACGACCGCCGCGGCGGCCATGGCGATCCAAGACGACTTGCGACCGCGGGTCGATCCGGTCACCGCACCCGGCGCACGGTTTCGCACGGTGGCAGGGGTCGACTCCGCCTATGACAGCACCGGGGCGGTCACCGCGGCGGTCGTCGTGCTGGATGCCACCGCGCTGAAACCTGTTGCCTCCGCGGTCGCGCACGGCGTCACCACCTTCCCGTACGTTCCCGGCCTGCTCGCCTTCCGCGAGATCCCGACCACCCTCGCCGCCCTCGCGGAACTCGACACCGCACCGGACCTGTTGGTCTGCGATGGGCAAGGGCTCGCGCACCCGCGCCGTTTCGGGCTGGCCTGCCACATCGGACTGCTCACCGGTGTGCCGACGATCGGCGTCGCGAAGACCGCATGGGGCGACTACGCCCAGCCCGGCCGAGAACGTGGCGCCAGCACCGACATCATCATCGACGGCGAGGTCGTCGGACGTGCATTGCGCACAAGGACCGCGGTGAAACCGGTCTTCGTCTCCGTCGGACACCGCATCGACCTGGACACCGCCTGCGCGCAGGTGCTGGCCATCACCCCCCCACTTCCGGCTGCCCGAGACCACCCGGCACGCCGACCACCTCTGCCGTGCGGCGTTGCACGCACCGAGATCGACGCGGTAGTCCCCTCGCTTCGGGCCGGACTACTCCGGTTCGGCCCCGTAATCCTGTGCCAGCCAGCGGGTCGACGGCGGCGCGAACAGCAGAACCAGCGCGACAACCGCGACCGTGCCGAGCAGCGCGCCGTAGACCGGCTGATGCGAATCGGTCAGCAACGACCAGGTGACCGGAAGCAGGAGCAACTGGGCGATGACCGCGATCGCGCGACCCCAGCGCTTCCCGAGCAGCAATCCGACGCCCGCGGCCAATACCGCACCGCCCAGAATGCCGAACCAGGCGGCCGTGCCGTACCCGCTCGCCGCACTCTGGTCGTGTCCGGCCAACCCACGCGCGATCAGTACGACCACCACGACCGCGGCGACCACACCCTCGAGCGTCACCAGAGCACCGGCCGCACGCACCGTCGCCGGCACACTCACCGAATTCGTACCCCGGTCGCTCACGACTGCGCACCACTCGGGCTCGGCCCCGTCGCGCGCGATCGCGCGCCGTACCCTCGATACACTCGCTGACGCTCGCTCACGCGGCAAGCGTACGACTCGAACGAGCGGTTCACCGCCGTGGCGTCGGCAGGCGAACGCGATCGACCGGTGGTCGCCTTCGCCGTTTCCGGCGCACGGTCGAAGCCAACTAGGCTGCGAACGTGCGGACGTTGCTGATCGTGAACCCGAACGCCACCTCTACTACACCGGCGACCCGGGACCTGTTGGCGCACGCACTGGAGAGCCGCACCCAGCTGACCGTTGCGCACACCCAGCATCGCGGCCACGCCGCCGAACTGGCGCAATGGGCATCGACCAACCAAATGGATCTGATCGTCGTGCACGGCGGCGACGGGACGGTCAACGAGACCATCAACGGTTTCCTGCCGCTGCCCGAACTCGACGACGGCCAGGCCTGGCTGCCCCGCCTCGGCGTCATCCCCGGCGGCTCGGCGAACGTCTTCGCCAGGGCACTGGGCATCTCACCCGACCCGGTCACCGCGACCAACCAGCTCATCGACCTGCTCACGCTGGACAAGGACCGCCGCATCGGCCTCGGCATGGCCGACGACCGCTGGTTCTGCTTCAGCGCGGGCGTCGGCCTGGATGCCGACGTCTGCGAGGCCATCGACGCCAGTCGCGCCGGTGGCCACGCCGCCACCCCGGCGCGCTATATTCGAACAACTGTGCGACAGTTCTTCCGAGCCAGGCGTAACGAACCGACCGTTCGGATCGAGACTCCGGGCCGTGCCGCCGTGGAGGGCGTTCATTACGCCTTCGTAACGAACACGACACCATGGACCTACCTGAACGCCACGCCGGTACACACCAACCCGGACACCCGATTCGAGACCGGACTCGGCGTGTTCGCCGTGCGCTCGATGGCAGTGATCCCCACCCTCCTACTCGCGCGTCAACTTCTCGCCGTCGACGGAAATCCCAAATCCCGCAGTTTATTTCGCGAAGACGACGTACCCGCCGTACGCATCGAGAGCAAAGAGCCCATCGGCCTGCAAATCGATGGCGACTTCATCGGGAAGCGCAACGTGGTGGATTTCACCTCGATGCCCGACATCCTGAGTGTCATCGCACCGCAGCCGAACTGACCGCGAAAGATCACAAAAAAACATCGTGGTTGTGCTGCAAAAACCGAGTAGAGCGAGTACAAAGGACCGGGTTGGCTCCCCATAGGAGCTAGAGAGCGTGAGCTTCCCCACGGTGCACCGCGTGGCTATTGACATCTACGGTGTTCGTGAAAGCATTCACAAGCAACCGTGCGGAAACATTCGAGTCGCACAAGTGAACGATCCACAAACCATCGGCGCCGTCTGCGGCGCCCAGCAAAGGAGCAGAGGAATGGACTGGCGCCACAAGGCCATCTGTCGCGATGAGGACCCCGAGCTGTTCTTCCCGGTGGGGAACAGTGGTCCGGCGCTCGCGCAGATTGCCGATGCCAAGCTGGTCTGCGCTCGCTGCCCCGTAACCGCCGACTGCCTGTCCTGGGCCCTGAAGTCCGGACAGGATGCCGGTGTGTGGGGTGGTATGAGCGAGGACGAGCGCCGGGCGCTCAAGCGCCGCAACGCGCGCACCCGCACCCGCACCGTCGTCTAGCGAGACGATCAGCCTTACCGGACCATTCACCGCGGCCCGGTAACGCATTTCAGCCCGGCACCCACGAGGTGCCGGGCTTTCTGTTTATTCGGCAGCGCCTGCGGCGCTGCGTGTTCGCGGCATGCTCGGTCTCGCTTCGCTCGGAAGTTGTTGTTTGCCAAGTCGTTCGGTGGCGTGTGAGTCTTGATTGTGGGACTGCGAAGCTGGTCGGCGACGCCGCGCGTCCCGTTGCGGGTGAGGGGGATTCGCTATTTTCGTGTCGGAGATGACTTTCGGAGTGGTAGGCGGGTGATCTCAGAGGTGGTGATCGGACACTGTCCCTCAGCGGTGGAGGAATGGATGTCGGCGGGGGTGCTGAGCATTCGACTGCCGGCGCGACGTGCCTGAGCCCACCCGTCCCCATCGCGGCGTGTTCACCACCTGCTGATAGCCGTGACTTGGCGGTCCAGGCACCCTCGCGGTTCGATGCGCGTGCGCCCCTCACGGGATTCGGACGGTTCATCGGCACCGGGAAGCCAACCGCTGATGATTGGCGTGAGCGCGCGCGTCAGTGTCCCAGACAGCATATGCGGCAAGGGGATCCACCCGGACGGACATTAGGACAAATCGGAATGGGTTGGTCGGACACGGTTCTCGGCAAGCGCGTGGGTGGCCGATGCTGATCACCGTTGTCGCGCGTCAGCGCACTACGGCTGGGTGATCACGTTCGGAATACCGGCGGCCTGTCGCTCGAGGGACCGAAGCGTGTCCGGTGCGGCGATCGCGCGGATCGACAGGTTTCTCGTTCAGTGACAATCGGAAGAGGAAGAGAGGGTGGCCCGGGCCAGACGCCCGCTGCCAGAGGGGAAGCGGCGCGAGCGTTGTTGTGGTCGTTCGGTTGGCTCCTGCGCGAACCGACTGACGCCGCTTCGATCTCGGCGTGGGTGATCTCGCGACGAGGCAACGACCCGACCGGACTCGGCAGGACGAACGCCGTGGGCTGGAGTAGGCGGTCCGGACACTGGCCTCGTCCTCTGGAGATCGGATGGGCGGTCCGATCGCCAGGGTCGAGTGAGCCGGTCTCGCGCGTGGCGCGACCACACGGGTCAGCGCGCGGAGCGGCGGCCGCGCGGGTCAGCGGGCGGAGCGGCGGCCGAGGGGGACGCGCAGGACTGCGTCGGTGCCGATATCGGCGCCAGGGTGTAGACCGATGGAACCGCCCAGTTCGGCTGTGACCAGGGTGCGGACGATTTGGAGGCCGAGGCGGTCGGAGGATTCCAGACTGAAGCCGGGGGGAAGGCCGCGGCCGTCGTCGCTGATGATCACATCGAGCCAGCGGGCCGAGCGTTCGGAACGGATGGTGACGGTGCCGTTCTCACCGGAATCGAAAGCGTGCTCGATGGCGTTCTGCACCAGTTCGGTCAGCACCATCACCAGCGGGGTCGCGCGTTCGGCGGAGAACACCCCGAGTGAGCCGGCGCGGCGCACCTTGATGCGGGCGGTGTGCACGGTCGCGACATCGGCCATGATCGGCAGCAAGCGGTCGACAACCTCGTCGAGATCGACTTCTTCGTCCACCGACATCGACAACATCTCGTGCACGGACGCGATCGAGGTGACCCTGCGCACCGACTCGGTGAGCGCGACCTGTGCTTCCTCGTTTTCGGTACGGCGAGCCTGCAGGCGCAGCAAGGCCGCGACGGTCTGCAGATTGTTCTTCACCCGATGGTGAATCTCACGGATGGTGGCGTCCTTGCTGAGCAGCGCGCGGTCGCGACGCTTGACCTCGGTGACATCGCGGACCAGCACTGCCGCCCCGGCCAGTTCACCGTGCGGACGCAGCACGAGGGTTCGCAGCAGCACAGTCGCGCCGCGGGCCTCCACTTCCATGCGCCGTCCGGTCCGGCCCGCCAGCGCGGCTTGGATATCGCCGACCACCTCCTGCGCGTCGAACGGGTCTGTGATCAGCGAGCGGGTGGTGACAGCGAGATCCTGCCCGGCCAGATCGGCCTGCAACCCCATCCGATGGTAGGCCGACAGGGCGTTCGGGCTGGCGTAGACCACGATGCCCTCGGTATCGAGCCGGATGAAACCGTCCCCGGCGCGCGGGCTGGAATGCGTCGCGGCACGGTCCTCGGTGGTCGGGAAGGTGCCGTCGGCGATCATCTGGCACAAGTCATCGGAGCAGGCGACGTAAGCGATCTCCAGTGAGCTGCGCACCCGGGAGCGTTGCAGATCGGTGTCGCGGCTGAGCACTGCGATCACGTCCTCGCCACAGCGCACCGGGATGGCCTCCCGGACCGCGTGCACCGGGCGCGGATGGTAGACGCCCGAGGCCTCCACATCACTGTCCGCGCGCACGATATTGCCGGTCAGCAGCGCGTCGATCACCTGGGGATGGTCGTCGCGCAGGGCCAGCATGCCGACCAGGTCCTCCTGGTGCACGGTCGGCGCTGTGGTGGGGCGACACTGGGCGACGCACACGATGTCGGCGCCCTCGGACACCGGACCCGCGCCGACCCACAGCAGCAGATCCGCGAAGGACAGATCGGCGAGCAATTGCCAATCACCCACCACCCGCTGCAGATGATCTACCGCGACACCGGGGAGATCGGTGTGCTCGGCCAGAAGCTCGCTCAGAGTCGCCATGAAGGTCTACCGCCGCAAACGATCAGGAAATGACGGCGATCACATGACCGGCCTTGATCGCGTCGCCTTCCTTGACCCCGACCGAGGTGACCGTGCCGCCGGACTCCGCGAGCACCGGAATCTCCATTTTCATCGACTCGAGGATCACCAGGGTGTCGCCCTCTCGCACCGTGTCGCCTTCCGCGACAACCACCTGATAGACGACCGATACCAGCTCGGCGAGTACTTCCTCAGCCATGGCACCCCATTCACTCGTTGGCCTGCATCCGCTGAAACTACAGCCAACCACACGTGAAATACTGGCCCTCAACCAGAAGGGAGACTACTCATGGGTAAGCGCGGACGTAAGAAGCGTAGCCGGAAGGGCAATGCGGCCAACCACGGCAAGCGGCCCAACGCCTGAGCGAAACGCTCGGCCGAGAGCACGAAGCGGCACGCCTCCCCACTGGGAAGGCGTGCCGCTCGGCATTTTCCGGCCGGACTACTCCGGGCTGTCCACGGTGCTCTCGATGACCCTGATCGATCGCCGGATCTCGATGGTCAGCCGTTCGCGTAGCGAATCCGGCGCACGGTCTCCGCCGCACTTGCGGCTGAGCAAACCCTTGATCTTCTCTTCGATGCCGTAGGCCTCGATGCAGGGACTGCAGTGTTCCATGTGGTGACGCAGCCGAGCACGAGTCTTGTCGTCGCATTCGCCATCCAACATCAACCACACGTCGGCGAGTACCGCAGTGCAGTCGAGCTCCAGGTCGGGGTCCCGCTCGGTACTCACAACGCCACCTCGCCGGTGCCGGGCTCCGTCGTCACCACCGGAGTAGCTGCGTGGGTGGTCCGCTCGCTCCGCTCGCTCACTGCTTGACCTCCTGGCGTTCCCCCGAACGGTTGAATCCACGCTCGCGCGCCACATCGGCGAGCAAACCCTTCAGTTGCTTGCGACCCCGGTGCAGCCGGGACATCACCGTACCGATGGGGGTGCCCATGATGTCAGCGATTTCCTTATACGGAAAGCCCTCGACGTCCGCGTAATACACCGCCATCCGGAATTCCTCCGGCAGTTCCTGCAACGCGGTCTTGATGTCGTCGTCCGGCAGCGCGTCCAACGCCTCGACCTCGGCTGAGCGCAGCCCTTGCGAGGTGTGCTCGGCGGTCGCGGCCAGCTGCCAGTCGGTGATCTCGTCGGTGGGGTATTGCGCGGGCTGACGCTGCTTCTTGCGGTAGGAGTTGATGTAGGTGTTGGTCAGGATCCGATACAGCCAGGCACGGAGGTTGGTGCCCTCTTTGAAGGATTTGAATCCCTGGAAAGCCTTGACGTAGGTCTCCTGCACCAAGTCTTCGGCGTCGGCCGGGTTCCTGGTCATGCGCAGCGCGGCGCCGTAGAGCTGGTCCAGCAGCGGGAGCGCGTCCCGCTCGAACCGCTGTGCCAGCTCGGCATCGTCGACCGCGGCGACATCGTCGGTCACCACGTCATCGTCGCTCGTCACACCTGTCCCTTCGATCGCCGTACTTGCCAAATCTACCGGCAACGGCATATCGGGCGAGAACCCGGCTTCGGTCGGTGACGCCACGATCGATACCGGACGTTCGTCGAGCAGAACGGGCACCGACATCTCCTTCACGTCGTTCATAAAGCTTGTTCACACCCGACGGGGCGGTGGAGACGCCCTCCGATCGTGATGTATCCGCTACAACATGCGCAGGCCGCGCGGTGTTCCCGTGACCACGGCGGTGCGGCGGATTCCGTTGCCGACCTCCGGGCTGGGACCGCTAAGGTTTCCGCCATGGCAGGCGCCTCGACCCCGGCAATCCGCACGCTGACCCAGGCCAAGGTTGCCCATCGCGTGCACGCCTACAAGCACGATCCGCGTGCCGACTCATACGGCACCGAGGCGGTCGACGCGCTGGCCGCCGAATTGGGGGTTGCCGCCGAGCAGATCTTCAAGACGCTCGTCATCGAGCTGGCCACCGGCTCGCTCGCGGTGGCGGTACTCCCGGTGCCGAATACGTTGTCGTTCAAGTCCGCCGCCGCGGCGCTCGGGGCATCGAAGGCGACTATGGCCGACAAGACGCGGGCGGAGAAGACGACCGGATATGTCCTCGGCGGGATCTCCCCGCTCGGTCAACGGAAGTCGCTGCCCACCGTGGTCGACGCCTCGGCGTTGTCCTGGGACCGGGTGCTGTGCAGCGCGGGGCGGCGCGGACTGGAGATCGAGTTGGCGCCCGCCGACCTGATCCGGCTCACCGCCGCGGTGACAGCACCGGTCACATCCGTGTGATTCGGCCCGATCGGGCTTGATCTATGCGTTACTGAACTGGCCAGATTCATCCGACTCGAAGAGGTGATGCGAATGTCCGCGCAGCAGCGTTTGCGCACCATGATCGTCGCGTTGTTCGGAGCTGTCGTCGTGGTTCTCGGTTCGGTGACATCGCTCGGCCCGCAGGCCGCCGCCACACCGAACACTCCGTCGCTCACGCAGGTCAGCGACTACCCCTTCGCCGGTGAGGGCACCCATGGCGCCCAGAACGGCGGGAGCAAGTCGAAGAAGGACGACAGCTCCGAGAAGGCCGAGAAGCTCGGCGGGAATGTCACCACCAAGGTCATCGACCTCATTACCGGGATCATCAAGTGCGGATTGAACATCGCGACCCCGAGCGTGAAGTGCAAACTGTGAGTCGCTGATCTCGAACCGGGCAGTTCGGCTGCCCGGTTCCGCGCCCGAGGCGGGGCGGATCAGAGCAGACCGATCTGCCCGGCCTCGGCGTGATCCGTCACCCGGGCAAGCAATTCCGGCCCGTTGTTGCGCACGCTGTTGACCAGCATGGACACCGGTCGCGGCACGATACCCGCGACCGCCTCGGCACCAGGAGTCGCCAATAGGCTCGCCGGAGCCGGGTGATCCGGATCCAACCAGTCGTCCCAGCGCTGTTGCGGCATGGGCAGCGGCATCCGGTCATGGATGCGGGTCAGATCGCCGATCGCATCGGTGGTCAGGATGGCGCAGGACAGCAGCGGTTCGCTCCCCGGCTGGGCACGATCACGCCACACCGACCACAGACCCGCCATGTACAGCCGCGAACCGTCCGCGTTCGCCATGTAGTACGGCTGTTTGGCGACCTTGCCCTTCGCACCCGCGGCGTTCGGCTCGACGACCCACTCGTACCAGCCGTCCATCGGCACCAGGCAGCGCCGGTATTTCACCGCGTCACGGAACGAGGGGGCGCCGGCTGCCTTATCCGCGCGGGCGTTGAACAGCGGCTTGCCCTTCGCCGGGACGCCCGGCTCGGCGGCCTTGGTCCAGCCCGGGATGAGCCCCCAGCGCATGCGTCGGATGCGCAATGTCGGCTCGTCGTCGGTGCGTCCGTGCTCGTGCCGCTCGACCACGGTAAGGATCTGGGTGGTGGGGGCGACGTTGTAGTTGGCGAAGGCGCCCTGGTCACCGGTGGTATCGGTCTCGTCGATCGCATCCAGCTCGACCGCCAGCCGGCCTGGGTCGGTGGTGGTCGCATATCGTCCGCACATATCCCGATACTCCCACCCGTTACCGACAATCTCGGGGACAATTGGTCCGTAGCCGGTGACCGTTTGAGAGTTTTGGCATAACATTCTCTCATGGGATGGGTGGTCGACTGCGCCTGTCCGTGGTGCGTGCGCAGGAATCGGCCCACAGACGGCAAGAGGAGAACCATCGTGACATTCACCGACACCACACCGACCGACCACGACATGGCGCTCACGTCGGTCGATCCGGCGACCGGCGAGGTGATCGGCAGGCACGTCGTCGCCGACGACGCTGCGGTGATCGCGGCGGTCGCCAAGGCTCGTGCGGCAGCGGCCACCTGGGGCACGCTGAGTTTCGACGCGCGGCGCGCACACCTGCTGCGCTGGTCGAGCAAGCTGGTGCAGAACTCGGAGACGTTCTGCGCGCTGATCCACGCCGAGAACGGCAAGCCGCTCGACGACGCCTATCTGGAGCTGACGCTCGCGCTCGAGCACATCGCCTGGGCGGCCAAGAATGCCAAAAAGGCGCTGGCCACCAAGACCGTCTTTCCCGGCGCGCTGATGTCGAACTTCGCCGCTCGCATCGAACAACGCCCGCTCGGTGTCATCGGCGTGATCGGACCGTGGAACTATCCCGTCTACACGCCGAACGGCTCGATCGCCTACGCGCTGGCCGCGGGCAACACCGTGGTGTTCAAGCCGAGCGAATTCGCCACGGGCATCGGCAATTTCCTCGCCGACGCGTTCGCCGAGGCCAACCCGGAGTTGCCGGAGGGCGTGTTCGGCACGATCAACGGTTACGGCCCCACCGGCGCGGCGCTGGTGCACTCGGACGTCGACAAGATCGCCTTCACCGGCTCCACCGCCACCGGGAAACGGATCATGGCCGCCGCGGCGGAGAATCTCACCCCTGTCCTGCTGGAGTGCGGCGGCAAGGACGCGGTGATCGTCGCGGCCGATGCCGACATCAAGGCCGCTGCCGACGCGGTCGCCTGGGGCGCCACCGCCAACAGCGGACAGACCTGTGCGGGCGTGGAGCGTGTGTACGTCGATCGCTCGGTACGCGAGGAGTTCGTCGCCGAGGTCACCCGCATCCTCAGCGACATCCGGCCCGGCTCCGACGACAAGGCCGCTTACGGCCCGATGACCATGCCGAGCCAGGTCGACGTCGTGCGCCGCCACATCGCGGACGCACTGCGGAACGGGGGTACCGCCGTGCTCGGCGGACCCGAGTCGGTCAAAGCTCCGTTCATCGAGCCGGTCGTGCTCGTGGACGTGGATGAGAACGCCGAGGCGGTGCGCGAGGAGACGTTCGGCCCCACGGTCACCATCTGCACCGTGAACAGCGCGGACGAAGCCGTCGAATTGGCCAACAACGCCAAGTACGGCCTGTCCTCGGCGGTGTACTCGAAGAAGAACGGCCTGGCCATCGCGCGCAGGCTGCGCACCGGCGCCACCTCGGTGAATTCGGTACTCGCCTTCGCCGCCATTCCCGGTCTGCCCTTCGGCGGCGTCGGAGACTCCGGCATCGGCCGCATCCACGGCGAGCACGGCCTGCGGGAATTCGTCCGCCCGCACTCGATCGCCCGACAGCGCTTCGCCATCCCCGGCCTGGCACTGCTGAGCTACTCGCGCACCGCCTTCACCATGAAGCTGCTGCGTAAGCTGGTGCCGTTGCTGCACGGACGGCACAAGTAACGACTAGTCGCACACCGAGTTCGCATGCTCGACAGCGCTCGAATCCCGTCCCAGCTGCCGACCCCGAGTGGTACACCGAATCCCCCCGCCGAGCCCACCCGCCGAGCACGAGTCGGCCGCCCGATGTCATCCGCGACGCCACTGCTGCGACGTTGTCGAACAGTCGATCCCATCCACAAACACCTCCGCTGCCAAACAACACATCCGCTGCCGAACCACCACAACCGATGGGCGATGATGGACGAGTGACTTTCTGGCCAGCGCCCCATGTCGATGTCCCTGTGCACGCGACCGTGACCCTGCCCGGATCCAAATCGATCACGAACCGAGCCTTGATCCTGGCGACTCTCGCCGACGGTCCGTCGACGATCTCCGGTGCGCTGCGTAGCCGGGACACGAACCTCATGATCGCCGCGTTGCGTACCCTGGGCGCACGTATCGAGGATGACGGCGACACGGTGACCGTCACTCCGGCCGTGTTGGGCGGCGGTACGGTCGATTGCGGCCTCGCGGGCACAGTGATGCGCTTCCTCCCGCCGGTCGCGACGTTGGCGTCGGGCGATGTGGCATTCGACGGTGACGAGCAGGCCAGGGTCCGCCCGCTGCGCACCATCCTGCAAGCGTTGCGCAGCCTCGGCGCAAACATCGACGGCGACGCGCTGCCGTTCACCGTGCACGGCACCGGCGCGCTACGCGGCGGCACGGTGACGATCGATGCGTCGGGGTCGTCGCAATTCGTCTCGGGTCTGTTGCTTTCGGCCGCCCGTTTCGAGGAGGGCCTGGTCGTGCATCACGACGGGAAGCCGCTGCCGTCGATGCCGCACATCGAGATGACCGTGGAGATGCTGCGCCGCGCGGACGTGCAGGTGCAGGCGCCCGTGGACAGCCGCAAGGCGCAGACCTGGATCGTGCAGCACGGACCGATCCGAGCGGTGGATTGGGAGGTCGAGCCGGACCTGTCCAACGCCACCCCGTTCCTCGCCGCGGCCGCGGTCACCGGCGGCGTGGTCAGCATTCCACATTGGCCGCGCCTGACCACCCAGCCCGGGGACGTGATCCGCGAGATTCTGGTGCGGATGGGCGCCGAGGCGCGGTTCTCCGACAGTTTGCTGACCGTGCGCGGCCCCGATCGTCTGGCGGGCATCGATATCGATCTGCACGACGTGGGCGAATTGACCCCGACCGTCGCCGCGCTGGCCGCGCTGGCCGACTCCCCGTCTCAGTTGCGTGGTATCGGGCATCTGCGCGGGCATGAGACGGACCGGCTGGCCGCACTGTCCACCGAGATCAACCGCCTCGGCGGCATGGTCACCGAGACCGAGGACGGATTGGAGATCGTGCCCGCCGAGCTGCACCGTGGCACCTGGCACTCCTACGCCGATCACCGGATGGCGACGGCGGGCGCGATTCTCGGCCTTCGGGTTCCCGGGGTCGAGATCGAGGACATCGGGACCACCGCGAAGACCTTGCCGAACTTTGTCGCGCTGTGGGAGCGGATGCTCGATCCCACGTCATCCGATGCGGGGGCGGCGCACTGAGCCGGGCAGGACGCGCGACTGCCAGCTACGACGAATCCGACGTCCGGGTCCGGCCCGGTCGGAGTTCACGCCCGCGCACCAAGACCCGGCCGCGGCACAACGATGCCGAAGCCGCGATGGTGGTCTCGGTCGATCGGGGGCGCTGGGGGTGTGTGCTCGGCGGCGATCCGGCTCGGCGGATCGTGGCGATGCGGGCCAGGGAACTCGGACGCACCCCGATCGTGGTAGGCGACCAGGTCGACGTGGTCGGCGACCGGTCCGGGAAACCGGACACTCTCGCGCGCATCGTGCGAGTCGCCGACCGGAAAACGGTGTTGCGCCGCACCGCCGATGACACCGACCCGTTCGAACGGATCGTGGTCGGCAATGCCGAGCAGCTGTTCATCGTGGTCGCCTTGGCCGACCCGCCGCCGCGCACCGGATTCGTCGAGCGTGCGATGGTCGCGGCGTATGCCGGTGGGCTTCGGCCGATCCTGTGCCTGACCAAACACGACTTGGCCGCCGACTCCGAGTTCGCTTCGTCCTTCGACGATCTGGATCTCACCATCATCTACGGCGGCGTCGACGACCCGGTGGGGCCGGTCCTCGAACTACTCGACGGCAGGCTCACCGCCCTCATCGGACACTCCGGTGTCGGCAAGTCGACGTTGGTGAATCGCCTTGTGCCGGAGGCGGCTCGGGCGGTCGGCGCGGTGTCCGGCGTCGGCAAGGGCAAACACACGTCCACCCAGTCGGTGGCGCTCCCCCTCCCCGACGGCGGCTGGGTGATCGACACCCCGGGCGTCCGCTCGTTCGGCCTGGCCCACATCACCCCAGACGATGTCATCGCTGCCTTCGACGACCTCGCCGCCGCCATCGACGATTGTCCCCGTGGTTGCACCCATCTCGGCCCGCCTGCCGATCCCGAATGCGCCCTCGATCACCTCCCCGGCAAGGAGCGCCGGGTGGCCGCCATCCGGATATTGTTGACCGCCCTCAACTCCAACGACAGTTGGTCGTAGCGCAGCCGAATCCCGCGAGCGCGCATCGGACGACGATGGCGCCCTAGCGTCCGTTGGGCTGTCGCGGCGAGAACGGCCACTCCTCGAACCAGGCGCAGCGCCCGTCGCCGTCGAATCGCAGTACCCACAGATCGCGCCAGCGCGACGGCTCGTCCTTCGCGTACTCGACCTCGACACGGACCACCGCGTTCGGCCAGTCCACGGCCACCACCTCGGTCTCCATCGTGAACGGTTCGTCCGGCCCGTCCCGGCCGCCCGCCCAGAATTCGGCCAGCGAGGCGAGCCCGATCAGTGGCTCGGCCCACGGCGAAATCAGATATCCGGCATCAGCGGTGAAGAGATCAGCGAGCCTTTCGGTACCCGGCGCCCGCCAAGCCCGTTCGTATCCGGCAACCCATGCTTCGACAGCCGCGCGGTCCACGCCAGGCAAACTACCTCCGTTCCTCGTGTCGTACCCGCATTCAGCGAACCGCCGAGTGTCGCCCGATCCCGGCCAGCCCCTTGGGCACTCGGCCGGACCGGACTTCTCCCCCGGCTTCGCGGAACGCCGTCTCCTGCGCGACGGCAGCACGGGTCGGCGAACCGGCAACTCACATACCGGTTCTCCGTCGATTCGGGCCGGCGGGTCGCCCGGCGAACCATGGCGCACCGTTGGGGTGGCCCCCGGTTTCGACGCGCGGCGATGGACTGCGCACAAGCCGATCGCGGCGAGTCCAAACCCGAGGCAGGTCGATGCCCGAAGGATTCGACGGAAGGTCCGCGGAATTCGCTACCGCGCAGTGTTTTCCGCTAGCGTCCATACGCTGCAACCAGGGGTTATGCAACTGCGCTCTGCGCGCTCGCAGAACAGGGGGTCCGGAGACATGACCCGGTCCAGGTCTCGATATCGACAGCGACGGGCGCCGCGAGCTACCGCCGCCGCAGGCCAGTAACCAGCTCATTCAACCCGATTCCCAACCCGGAAGGACTCATGCGCAATCTCGTCATCGCCAGCGTCTTCTGCACCGCCCTGATCTTCGGCGGCGCGCGCACCGCGATCGCCGCGCCGAACCCCAGTTCGGCCAGTGGCGCTTCCAGCCCGGCGCGCAGCAGCGCCGACCGGCAGTTCCTGCGCGAAAGCTACTACGAGGACGCCAGTTACAGCATGCAGAACGCCGTCATCGAACTGGCTCGAACCGAGTGCGACTACCTGAACAAGCACGGCAACACCGCCGGCAATCGGATCTATCTGGCCGACGAGACCGGCAAATTCGTCGACTACCCATTCTTGTTCCTGGGTGCGGCGGTCGAAGCGTATTGCCCGTGGAATCGATTCTGAATCGAGCTCCCAGCAATGCCGTGATCGACAAACCACTGGCTCATGATCCGCCCACAGTGACAGCGCAGGCGCCCAGGGAATCCCCGGGCGCCTGCTCGCTCAGCCGATGACCTCAGTGCCGACGACGAGTCTTCGGCGCACGCGTGCCTTTCGCCTCCGACCGGGCTGCCTCGCGGCGCTCGCGACGGGTGGGCTGGGTGGTGTCGGCGCCGTATTCCTCGGCGTCGCTGTGCACCTCGGCGCGGCCGCCCTCGTTGGGGCCCGAGTAACTGAAGCCGCGAGCTCCGGCCTGGTCGATGCCCTTGGCGCGCAACGCGGCTGGGGCGCCGTGGCCATTGGCGACCCGAACCTCTTCGGTGGGCAGCGGGCGCGGCGCGGTCATGGCGCCGACGGGCGAACGCAGGCCGGGGTCGACCGCGACGCCTTCCGGCTGCGGCTGCTGCACTTCGACCTGGAGGTTGAACAGGAAGCCGACGGACTCCTCCTTCAGGCCGTCGAGCATCGCGGTGAACATGTCGAAGCCCTCCCGCTGATACTCGACCAGCGGGTCACGCTGCGCCATGGCGCGCAGGCCGATCCCTTCCTTCAGGTAGTCCATCTCATAGAGGTGCTCGCGCCATTTGCGGTCGAGTACCGACAGCAGCACTTGCCGTTCGAGGTTGCGCATGCTGCCCGCACCCGCGAGGCCGTCGATCTCGGATTCACGGCGCTCGTAGGCGTCGTGCGCGTCATCCAGCAGCGCCTCGAGCAGTTCCTCGCGAGACAGTTCGCCCGCTTCCCCGATCTCGGTTTCGCCGGTCAGATCCTGGTAGGCGATACCCACCGGGTACAGCGTCTTGAGCGCCGTCCACAGCTTGTCCAGGTCCCAATCCTCGACATAGCCCTCGGCGGTGGCACCATCCACATAAGCGGTGATCACATCCGTGATCATGCTTTGGACCTGGCCCTCCATGTCCTCGCCGCGCAGGATCCGCTCGCGCTCCGCGTAGATGACGGTGCGCTGCTGATTCATCACCTCGTCGTACTTGAGCACGTTCTTGCGGATCTCGAAGTTCTGCTGCTCGACCTGGGTCTGCGCGCTCTTGATGGCCTTGGAGACCATCTTCGCCTCGATCGGCACGTCGTCGGGCAGGTTCAGCCGGGTCATGATCGCTTCCAACGCGGCACCGTTGAAGCGACGCATCAACTCGTCACCCAGCGACAGGTAGAAACGAGACTCGCCGGGGTCGCCCTGACGACCGGAGCGGCCGCGCAACTGGTTGTCGATACGGCGCGACTCATGGCGCTCGGTGCCCAGCACATACAGGCCACCCGCGTCGCGAACCGCCTCCGCGTCCTCGGCGGTTTGCGCCTTGACCTGCTCCAGGGTCGGCAGCCACGCCCGCTCGTACTCCTCGGGCGTCTCGACCGGGTCGAGCCCCTGCTTGCGCAGCAGGACGTCGGTGACGATGTCCGGGTTGCCGCCGAGCACGATGTCGGTACCGCGACCGGCCATGTTCGTCGCGACGGTCACCGCGCCCGGACGTCCGGCCTCGGCGATGATCTCGGCTTCCTTCTCGTGGAACTTCGCGTTCAGCACGTTGTGCGGGATGCCGCGCTTGGTGAACTGTTTGGACAGGTACTCCGAGCGCTCGACGCTGGTGGTACCGATCAGCACCGGCTGGCCGTTCTCGTGCCGCTCGGTGACGTCGTCCACCACGGCGGCGAACTTGGCCTCTTCGGTCTTGTAGATCAGGTCGGACTGGTCGGCGCGGACCATCGGCCTGTTCGTCGGGATCGGGACAACGCCGAGGTGGTAGATCTGATGCAACTCGGCGGCCTCGGTCTCGGCGGTACCGGTCATGCCGGACAGCTTGTCGTAGAGGCGGAAGTAGTTCTGCAGCGTGATCGTGGCGAGAGTCTGGTTCTCCGCCTGGATCTCGACCTCCTCCTTGGCCTCGATCGCCTGGTGCATGCCCTCGTTGTAGCGGCGTCCGACCAGGATGCGGCCGGTGAACTCGTCGACGATGATCACTTCGCCGTCACGGACGATGTAGTCCTTGTCGCGGGTGTAGAGTTCCTTGGCCTTGATGGCGTTGTTCAGATAGCTCACCAGCGGTGAGTTGGCAGCCTCGTACAGGTTGTCGATGCCGAGCTGATCCTCGACGAACTCGACGCCTGCCTCGTGCACGCCGATGGTGCGCTTCTTGATGTCGACCTCGTAGTGCAGGTCCTTCTTCAGCAGCGGGGCGATACGCGCGAACTCGGCGTACCACTTGGAGGAAGCGTCGGCCGGACCCGAGATGATCAGCGGGGTGCGCGCCTCGTCGATCAGGATGGAGTCGACCTCGTCGACGATGGCGAAATTGTGTCCGCGCTGCACCAGGTCTTCCAGCGAGTGGGTCATGTTGTCGCGCAGGTAGTCGAAGCCGAACTCGTTGTTCGTGCCATAGGTGATATCGGCGTTGTAGGCCACCCGCCGTTGGGCGGGGGTCATGCCGGACAAGATCACGCCCACCTCGAGACCCAGGAAGCGGTGCACCCGGCCCATCCACTCGGAGTCGCGCTTGGCCAGGTAATCGTTGGTGGTGACCACGTGCACGCCGTCGCCGCTGATCGCGTTGAGGTAGGCGGGGAGCACCGAGGTCAGGGTCTTGCCCTCACCGGTCTTCATCTCGGCGATGTTGCCGGTGTGCAGTGCCGCGCCACCCATCATCTGAACCTTGTAATGCTTCTGGTTCAGCACGCGCCAGGACGCCTCGCGCGCCACCGCGAACGCCTCGGCCATGAGCTGGCCGAGCGGGTCGGCTTCGCCGTCCTCGACCATGTCGGCGTAGCGCTCGCGGAACTCGTCGGTCTTGCCGCGCAGCTCGGCGTCGGTGAGATCCTCGTATTCCGACTCGAGGTCGAGGACTTGCTCGGCGAAGTTCGACAGTCGCTTGACCATGCGACCCTCACCAATCCGTAGCAACCTCGTCAGTGTCAGCGCAGGCACGGGTCTCGTCAGTCCTCTGGTCGGTGTGTCAGTCGTCTCGTCGGCCCCCCGGGCCGGTGTGCGGGCCCACACGGTCGCATGGAATCCGCTGCACGCTTCATGGTAATGCGGCACCCATGGTAGGCGCCGACGAGCAGCGACGTGCCGCCTCACCCAGGTCGTCCCGCCCCTGACGGGCACGCCCGCTCGCACGGTACGCGCCGGGCGCGGGTGGTGTCCGTCCGCAGGCCGCGCTATCGGGGGGAGGCCGGCCACCTGCACACGGCACCGACGAGTCCACGCGCACAGCGAATTCCCCGCGAATCCATTGCGGTGGAACCCGTTTCCGCGTTCGTCCGCGTGAGGACGAACGTTGGTCGCGCGCTGTGCACGTCCCACGACATCGATCGGGACTGAACGCACGGACACAGTGGCGGTGGACCGGCGAGGTCCTCGGATTCGGCGCGGTGGCCGACACGCGGAGCGAGCGAACAATCGTCCACAGTGCATCCTGCTTCCCGCTGTGATCGAATCGGGTTCCCGAGCTCGAACGGAAGTGCGTGGCACGCACCACCTGAGCCAGGGGAGCGCCACCGATTTCACCGGATATGCCACAACGGGCGAGGCAACCGCTGATGCGGCACCACAATGGGTGGGGACGGCATCGGGAAAAGGAGTACCGGGCAGCGTGATCACGAGACTGACGCCGCAAGACGCGGAGTTCTACCGGCTCGAGTCGAGCAGCAATCCGATCCATATCGGCTCCCTCGCGATCGTCCGCTGCACCGACGCGGGCGACGGCGCCGGCCCACCGATCCTGAACTACGACCGGCTGGTCGACCTGGTCGAGAGCAGGCTCCCGCTGGTACCGAGGTACCGGCGCAGGGTGCGGGAGATCCCGCTGTCGCTCGGGCGGCCGGTCTGGGTCGAGGACAGCCGATTCGACATCACTTACCACATCCGGAGCTCGGCACTCCCCGATCCCGGTACCGACGAACAGCTGCACGATCTGGTCGCTCGACTCGCCTCGTATCCACTGGATCAGAGCAGGCCGTTATGGGAGATGCATCTGATCGAGGGCCTGTCCGAGGGCCGCTGCGCGATCTTCACCAAGTCGCATTCAGCGCTGGTCGACGGGGATACCGCGCTGGAGATCGGCCATGTGATCCTCGACACCGGGCCCTCACCACGTGAACTGGCCGACGACGCTTGGATCGCGCCCCGTGAACCCAGCGATGTCGAACTGCTGGTCGGTGCGCTGGCTCATCTCGCCGCGCAGCCACGCAAGGCGTGGGAGGTGGCGCGCGACGCGAGCGCCGGCGCATTCGCGGTGATCGGCACGGCGGGGCGCGCGGTCGACTCGGTGGTCTCGGCGGTGCGGACAGTGGCAACCGGCGCGCCGGACAGTCCGCTCAACACCCGCACCTCCCGCAACCGGCGCTTCGATGTGGTGCGGACCGATCTGGAGGATTACCGCACGATCCGCGGGCGCTTCAACTGCTCGATCAACGACGCGATCCTCGCCGTGGTCACCGGCGCGCTGCGGAACTGGCTACTCTCGCGCGGCGAGGCGCTCACCGAGTCGACCACGCTGCGGGCAGTCGTGCCGATGTCGGTGTATGTCGAAGGAAGCGACGGGGACCAGCTGAAACCCGAGGCCGAGGTGTCGTCGTTCCTGATCGATCTTCCGGTCGGCGAGCCGAATCCCGTCATGCGGTTGTCGCACATCGCCCACGCCACCGAATTCAACGGCAGACAGCGGCGCGGCATCCGCGCGCGCACCCTCGTTCATCTGGCCGGGTTCGCTCCAGCCAGCCTGCATGCGATGAGCGTGCGCGCGGCGAGTACGTTCGCAGAGCACACGTTCAACTTGGTGATCACCAACGCGCCGGGTCCGCAGACGCCGATGTTCATCGGCGGCGCGCGGATGCTGGAGATGTACCCGGTGTCGCCACTGCTGCGCAATCAGGCGTCGAGTATCGGGATCACGTCCTACGACGGACGCGTCTTCTACGGACTCAACGCCGACCGCGACGCGATGGCCGACATCGACGTGCTCGCCGCGGCGGTGCGCGATTCCATGGAGGAGATGCTCGGTGCCTGCGTCTGACGACACGAAACTACGGGTCTACATCCCGGCGACGGTGCCGATGCTGCGCGAACTGGTCACGAACCGGGAGCTGGCCGCCGTCAGCGGTACCGCGTTCGCGGTCACGCCCGCGCTGCGTGAGGCGTACGCCGCCGGTGACGACGAGGAACTCGGTGAAGTGGCCATGGCCGAAGCCGCCCTCGCCTCGCTACGCCTGCTCGCCGCCGAGCGCGAGCAGATCACGGAGTCCGAAGCCGAAACAGAACCAACAGCGCCGACAGCATCGGCTGATGACGACGCGCCGTTCTCGTCCGGCAACCCGGTCTACCGGCGGGCGGTGATCGCCGCCGATGTGAACGGCACGAAACTGCGCCCCGACCTCGACGACGCTGTCGTGCGACTCGCAGGTCCGATCAGCTACCAGCAGATCGCCTCGGTGCACGTCGACCTGGCCGACGCGGAGCCGGCCGTGGCCAAGGCGGTCGACGTGATCGATGCGGCCGATCTCGGCGATATCGACGCCGAGTTCGTGCTCGGCGATGCCGAAGACCATCAGCTGGCCTGGTACGCCGCGCAGGAGCTGCCCTTCCTGCTCGATCTGCTCTGAATCGCGAGCGGGCGAGCCCGTTCGGCGTCCGGCGCGGGTTCGCCGAGGCTTGCTCGCCGCGTCAACCTACGATGCCGTAACCTTGCTGCCGAGGCGGTGTCCGATCGGTCCGACGGTGGCCGACGCATCCCACGACGAGGAGACGAACGGCAGCGATGGGTTCGAGAAAAGCGGCATTCTCGGTGCGGGGCGTCCGTGAGTGGCTCGAGGCGCCTGCCGCGAGTGTCGCTGAACGCGGCGGCAGGCTGAACGTGCTGCGCGGCGCCGTCGCCAGAATGACCACCCCGCTGCTGCCGGACGACTATCTGCACCTGGCCAACCCGCTGTGGTCGGCGCGGGAACTGCGTGGGCGCATCGTCGAGGTGCGCAAGGAAACCACCGACTCCGCGACCCTGGTGATCAAACCGGGCTGGGGGTTCGACTTCAAATACCAACCCGGTCAGTACATCGGCATCGGGATCCTGATCGACGGCCGCTGGCACTGGCGCTCGTACTCGTTGACCTGCCCGCCGAACTGGTCCGCACCGGGACACGGCGGCAAGCGACTGATTTCGATCGCAGTGAAGGCGATGCCGGAAGGGTTCCTGTCCAGCCACCTGGTCAGCGGCGTTCCGGTCGGCACCGTGGTCCGGCTCGCGGCGCCACAGGGCGGATTCGTGCTGCCCTACCCGCCGCCGGAGCGGGTTTTGTTCCTTACCGCGGGCAGCGGCATCACCCCGGTGATGTCGATGCTGCGCGCCATGGACCGTCGCGAACTGGTCACCGATGTGGTGCATCTGCACTCCGCACGCACCGCCGACGACGTGATGTTCGCTGCGGAGTTGCGCGCACTGCACGATCGGAATCCGAGTTTCCGCTCACACCTGCACCTGACCGGCCAGCACGGCAAGTTCGCGCTCGCGGACCTCGACACGACGTTCCCGGACTGGCGGGAGCGGCAGACCTGGGCGTGCGGGCCCGCCGCCATGCTGGACGAGATCGAAAAGCACTGGCGCGACACGGACCTGTCCGACCGTCTGCACGTCGAGCGGTTCGAGATCGAACGCTCGGCGGTCGGCGAGGGCGGCACGGTCACCTTCGGCAAGACCGGACGCACCACCGCGGTGGACGGCGCGACCAGCCTGCTGGAGGCGGGCGAGTCCGTCGGTGTCCAGATGCCGTTCGGCTGCCGCATGGGCATCTGCCAAACCTGTGTCGTCACGTTGCGTTCCGGCCACGTCCGCGATCTGCGCAACGGCGACGAGCACCGCGAGGGCGACAAGGTGCAGACCTGCATCTCGGCGGCCGCCGGCGACTGCACCCTGGACGTGTAGTCCGGCGGGTACCCTCGATCTAAATCGAGTAGTGAAAGGACCCCGGTGGCCATCACCGATATCAAGGCGTTCGCCCACCTCACGGCGGGCGACATCGACACCCTGGGGCAGGAGCTGGATTCGATCCGCCGCTCGATCGAGTTGTCCCGCGGCGAGCGCGACGCGAAGTACATCCGACGCACGATCGCCGCGCAGCGTGGCCTGGAGGTGGCCGGACGCGTCGTGTTGTTCGGCAGCCGCAACCGCTGGGCCTGGCTGACCGGCACCGCGCTGCTCTCGGTCGCCAAGATCATCGAGAACATGGAACTCGGGCACAATGTCAGCCACGGGCAGTGGGACTGGATGAACGACCCGGAGATCCACTCCAGCACCTGGGAATGGGACATGACCGGTCCCTCGTCGCAGTGGCGCCGCGCACACAACTACTCCCATCACACCTACACCAACGTCCTCGGCAAGGACGAGGACCTCGGCTTCGGCATTCTGCGCATGACCCGCGACGAACCGTGGCGGCCGATCCACCTGGTGCAACCCCTGGCGAACCTGCTGCTGGCCGCGACCTTCGAGTGGGGCATCGCGCTACATGACTGGAGCATCGAGAAAGATCTGGCGGGCGTCCCGCGCCGACAGCTCATGTCGCAGCCGAACCGGGAATTCGGCCGCAAGATCTCCCGGCAGCTGGCCAAGGACTTCCTAATCTACCCCGCGCTCACCGGACCGGCCTTCAAGCAGACCCTGAAGGCGAACGCGACGGCCAACCTGGTGCGCAACCTGTGGACATACGCGGTGATCTTCTGTGGCCATTTCCCGGACGGCGCGGAGAAGTTCACCATCGAACAGCTCGAGAACGAAACCAGCGGCGAATGGTACCTGCGTCAGATGCTGGGCAGCGCCAATTTCAAGGCCGGTCCCGCGATGGCGTTCATGAGTGGCAATCTCTGCTACCAGATCGAGCACCACCTGTTCCCCGACCTGCCCAGCAACCGATATCCGGAGATCGCGGTACGGGTACGCGAGCTGTGCGACAAGTACGACCTGCCCTACACCACCGGTTCGCTGGGCAAGCAGTATCTGCTCGCCTTCCGCACCATCCACAAACTCGCACTGCCGGACCGGCTGCTGAAGGCGACCGCCGACAATGCCCCCGAGACCTCCTCGGAACGCAAATTCGTCGGCATCACGCTGCCGTCACTCGGCGATCTACCGCTGCCAGCCGCGGAGTCCACGCATTGGTTGCGCATCGACCCGGAGACCGGCAAGCGTCGCGGTCTGCGTTCGGCGCTGCGCGAAGCGAAGGTCGTACTCAAAGAGAAGGCACGCCAGGAGAAGGAGCTGCTGCGCGAGGCGAAAGCAGCATTGCGGGAGAAGGCCAAGCACGAGCAAGCGCTCCTGCGCGAGGCCACCCACGCACTACAGGAACGCGCCCAGGAGCAGGCGGCACTGCATCGGAAAGCCGTGCGGGACAAGTCTTTTCGATTCAGCCGCAGATGAATTCGACAGACGGCGTACCATCCGAACCGTAATGCATCCCTTGGCCTGATTGTGACTATTTCCACACAACCTACGGTCTCGTAACTTACGGTAGAGTAACCGGTATGGCGATCTCGGATGTCAAGGAATACGCGCACCTGACCGAGGCCGA
Organism: Nocardia sp. NPDC049190; assembly: GCF_040648115.1. Classification (NCBI taxonomy): domain Bacteria; kingdom Bacillati; phylum Actinomycetota; class Actinomycetes; order Mycobacteriales; family Nocardiaceae; genus Nocardia; species Nocardia sp. NPDC049190. Next base: position 60,936 of record NZ_JBEZDE010000029.1, on the reverse strand, counting down.
TGTGGAAGCACTCGGCGCGGAGTTCGACGCGATCCGACGGGAAATCGAAGCTTCGCGCGGCGAGCGCGACGCGAAGTACATCCGCCGTGTCATCCGGCTCCAACGCGCACTGGAGATCAGCGGCCGCGCGATGCTGTTCGCGAGCGCCGCGCGCCCCGCGTGGCTGGCCGGCGTCGCCCTGCTCAGCACCTCCAAGATCATCGAGAACATGGAGATCGGGCACAACGTCATGCACGGCCAGTGGGACTGGATGAACGATCCGGAGATCCACTCCAGCTCCTGGGAATGGGACAATACGGGCCCGTCCAAGCACTGGAAGCACACGCACAACTACCTGCACCACAAGTACACCAATGTGCTCGGCATGGACGACGACATCGGTTACGGCCTGCTGCGGGTGACCCGCGATCAGCGGTGGAAGCCGTTCAACCTGGGCAACCCGGTCTACAACCTGCTGCTGCAGCTGTTCTTCGAGTACGGCGTGGCTATCCAACACCTGGAGTTGGGCAAGCTTGCCGCGGGCCGGTACAAGCCGGGTACCCCGGAGCGCGCTGAGTTCGAGCGCAAGCGCGGCGAGGCATTCACCAAGATCGGCAAGCAGATCGTCAAGGACTATGTGGTCTTCCCCGCGCTCACCGGTCCGGCGTTCTTCTCCACCCTGACCGCCAACCTGGCCGCCAACGCGGTCCGCAACGTGTGGACCAACGCGGTGATCTTCTGCGGACACTTCCCCGATGGCGCGGAGAAGTTCACCAAGGCCGACATCGACGGCGAGACGCAGGGCCAGTGGTACCTGCGCCAGATGCTGGGCAGCGCCAACATCTCCGGCGGACCGGTCATGCACTTCATGACCGGCAACCTGAGTCACCAGATCGAGCACCACCTGTTCCCCGACCTGCCGAGCAACCGATACGCCGACATCGCGGTGCGGGTGCGCGAGCTGGCCGACAAGTACGACCTGCCCTACACCACCGGCTCGCTCCCGGTGCAGTACTTCAAGGCCTGGCGAACCATTCTCAAATTGTCGCTGCCGAACAAATACCTGCGTGCCACCGTCGACGACGCCCCCGAGACCGCCTCCGAGCGCAAGTTCGGCGGCAACGCGGCGGCCACCATCGACCCGGTCACCGGCAAACGACGGGGACTGCGGACCGCGATCGCGAAGAGCCGACGCCGGTTCACGCGTCGCGCGGCCGCCCTCGGCTGACCGCACGGCGACGACTCCGCTCGGCGACCCGCACAGGTGGTACGGGTGCGCTGGCGCTGCTGGTTGACTAGGGATCGTGTGTGCTGATGATCTGAGCGTCTACGAGGCGATCCGGCTGCGTCGCGACGTGCGCGCGGAGTTCACCGGCGACATCGTGGACGATGCCACGCTGTGGCGGATTCTCGAGGCCGCGCATCAGGCGCCCAGCGTCGGAAACTCCCAGCCGTGGGACTTCGTCGTCGTCCGCGACCCGGCGACACTACGAAAGTTCGCCGACCACGTGGCGGGCAAGCGCGTCGAATTCCGGAATGCGTTGCCACCCGAGCGGGCCGCGACGTTCGACCCGATCAAGATAGAAGGCATCACCGAGAGCGGCACCGGCATCGTGGTCAGTTACGACCACGGCCGTGGTGGACCACAGATACTCGGCCGAGCGACCGTACCCGAGACCGGGATCTATTCGACCGTGCTCGCGATTGAGAACCTCTGGTTGGCCGCCACCGCCGAAGGGGTCGGCGTCGGCTGGGTGTCGTTCTACGACCCCGCGTTCCTCACCGGCCTGGTCGGCCTGCCCGAGGGCATCCGTCCGGTCGCTTGGCTGTGCGTGGGCCCGGTCCACCGATTCCAACGCAGCCCCGACCTGGAGCGCTTCGGTTGGCGCACCAGACGACCGCTGACCGATGCCGTGCACCGAGAGACGTATCACGGTTGACGATCCGTCGAGCGCTCACTACCGCGAACTCCGCGTGCTCGCCGCTCCGTCGAGTCCTGCGGTGCGGATTTCACCCGGGCCGCGCCGACACCGGTGCGTCTATTCCCCCGACAGAGTGGATCATTCATGGTTCAAATGCTGGGCAAGTGGGTACGACCAAAGGCGAAACTGCTTCGTACGCAGTGTGCATCGCTTCAGGAGGTTTGTGCAGTGGCCAAGGTTGATGCTATTCGGCTGTCGAGCGAGCTGGGCATCGATCTGGTGCAGGCGGCGTTGCGCTTGCGTCGGGAGGGCGCGCCCGGCGAAACCGATTACGACACCTGTCTGCGGCTCATCGCCGACGAGGGGCGCAATCGTCGGCGGCGCCCGCCGGAGCAGTCGCAAGCCTAGGGGCCCGGCACACCGAATAGCGCCCGCGATACACGGCCCGGGATACCTCTGCGGTCGACCGCGACGGAGGAACAACCGCAGCGCGCCGACCGCTGGGCGATGTGCCACGCGTCGGCTTCTCGACAGTCGCATGCGATCTCCACCGGTCAGCGGTGAATACCCGCAGCAACTCATCGGCGAATCGATCTGGGACGACGGACGTCGCGCGAAGGGTACGCACGCACGGCGTGCGCACCCCGACGCGATCAAGGCATGGCAGGCGATATCGACGGCCCTGCATTGTCCTTTCGACAAGCTCGAGCCCACTAAGCTTACTCTCGAGTAGGTTTAGTGGGCTCGCTCGCCGACGGTGGATACCGTCCAGCGGCAATCCGTCAGGGTGGACACCCGCCACCTCGTCGACGAACCGGTCCGGGCCGATCAGCGGGACAAACCGCATCGCGGCGATCGTCGTCGGTTCGAGTGTGGTGGCGATCTTCGTACTCCGGCGCATCGCGCGGCGGCCATCCGGTCCCCACTCCCACGTTGGGCGACACCGACTTTCGGGGCGATATCGCTCGGCGCGGCGACCCTGGCGGTACCGCCGATCGCGCGGTGATGAACACGCGCGGGATGCGGTCGCTCCGGCCGGTGCTGCCATCGCCTGGCCCTGCCGTGGCGCTTTTCACCGTAGCCCCGCGGGGCGCCCAGGCGGTGCGGCGCACACCACAGCATCGGGCCATCCTCGCGGCTCTCCCGGACATGGACTCGGATCAGCGGCGGCGGCTCGCGACGCGCCGATAGCCAAGGGCGCGAAAGCTTTCGGACAAAGTTCTCCGGGCACCCGACCGTTGAGCCGAGTACCCGGAGCAACGAGGGAAAGGCCAGGTCAGGCGAGCCGGATCAGGCCGTAGTCGAAGGCATGGCGCCGATAGACGACCGACGGCCGGTCGGTCTCCTTGTCCTGGAAGAGGAAGAAGTCGTGCCCGACGAGTTCCATCTGATAGAGGGCGTCGTCAACGGACATCGGGGTCGCCGAGTGCGCCTTCGTGCGCACGATATGACCAGGGCCGACGGCGTAATCCGGGATCTCGCCCGCTTCGTCGACGCGGCGGCTATCGCCCTCGGGATGATCATGTGCGGCGCTCGACCCGCTCGGCCGCTCGAACAAGGAGTCGTCCACCAGATCGGCCGTGGCCTGGGCGACGGAGACGGGGGTCTTGTCCCCGTAGTGCACCCGGCGCCGATCCTTGGTGCGGCGCAGTCTGCTCTCCAGCTTCGCGGTCACCGACTCGAAAGCGGCATAGAAGCTGTCCGCGCAGGCCTCGGCCCGAACGACGGGCCCCTTACCGCGCGCGGTGATTTCGACGCGCTGGCAACTCTTGCGCTGACGACGATTGCGTTCGTGGAACAGCTCCACGTCGAAGAGAAAGATCGACGGATCGAAGCGTTCGAGGCGGGAGAGTTTTTCCGCGACGTAGATTCGAAAATGGTCGGGCACCTCGACGTTGCGGCCTTTCACCACGACATCGGCGCGGGTCGCCCGTTGACTGTCTGTTGCGGATTGCTCTATCTCGTCCTGGGTGCCGGTATCCAGCACCGAAGGAGCAGATTCTTTCACTGAAGTTCGTGAAGAAGTCGTCACGCGTACCTCCCGGATATGGCCGCACACACCAATGGACATGCGGCGGGATTGAGCTGTGCCGATCGACAATTGCTCGGCACAAGTTGTCCGAGGCGCCACCTCCAAACTCCCGGTTCGGGTGTGTGCTCGCGACGCTAGTACGACTACGGGCCAACCGCCAGTGTTCACGTAAATTTTCCCCAGTCAAGCAGCACAAGTGACCATGACACCCTGTGCCGGTATGCCGATTCGCGCCAGCGCGCGAACCGATTCGCGGACCGTCGCACCGGTTGTCAGGACATCGTCGACCACCACCACCTCGACGTTTGCCGGCATAGTCCAGTCCGTCCCGAAACCTGGCACCGTCATGACCCGACCGCGCAGATTGTGCACCCGCTCATCCGGCGTCAAGCCCACCGAATCACGGACACCCCGCCACACGCGCAACACTGGCACCACCCGGCTCCCCGGCAGTCGCCTCGCGGCGACGCGCGATGTCCGCAGCACCGGATCTCCGCCCCGACGTCGTGCCGCCGCGGTTCTGCTCGGCGCGGGCACCAGCACCAGCGACCGGTCGACCGACCGCAGTCGCGCCAGTCCGCCCGCCAGCGCCACTCCCAGCGGTTCGGCCAGATCCCGCCGCCCCCGCTCCTTGGCCGCAAGCACCGCGCGCCTGGCCGGCCCACGATAAGGACCGAGCGCCCAGCACGGCACGCCCGGATCCATGCGCGGCCGCACCCGCACCGGAGGCACGTCCAACGCGGCGTCGCAGTCGGCACACCACCCTGTTCCAGACAGACCGCACCCGCCACACTCCGTCGGCAGAATCAGCTCCAGCAGCATCCCCATCGCCCGAGTCTGCACCGGCGCACCGACAACTTCACCGGGCTATGGCCGCGGGCTTACCTGCCGCGGAACGGATTACGACAGAAACCGCGGTGGTCGCTGCCTGCCGAACCGTCACGGCAACTGACCGGTCATCCACCCACGCGCGATCGACTCGATGCTCGCAGCGGCCGGGGACCGCCTTCGGCACGTCGGTGCGGGGACGCGGCGCGCGATGTCAGCCGGGCAGCACCGGGACGGCATTCGCGCCGAGACCGGGCACCTCGCGCCAGTACGGCTCGCCGCCATCCGGATTACTGGTCAGTTCGAGCACCGCGCGGGAGTCCACAACGTACTGGTGGTCCGGTGTCGCGCTGACCTCCCGCACCGGCGCCGTCAAGTTCCGGCTGGTCTGGGGCGCGGGCTGGGAACCATCCACTCCGACGGTGTTCACCGGGTCGACCTCGCCCTCACGGGCGATCATGATCGTGTCCAGGTTGAGCCAGCTGAGCGAGACCGCGCGGGTGCTCAGAGTGATCGCGACCTGCTGTGGCGAGGTGAGCGCGTAGCGGCCGTCCGGCCGCCGTACCACCACCGCCACATAGACCCTGCCGTCGGCGATCAGCGCCGCACGAACGCCGCTGCTGGAGATCCGCAACTCGGTGATCGGCGATCTCGGCGCAATGCCGGAGGACACCGTCGCAAGCGCCGAGATGTCGATATCCTGCACCGAGACCGTCGAGGTGGCCCGGTCGTTCACTGCCCGGATCACCCGGTCACCATCGACCACCGCCCACGCCGAACCACCGTCAGGGGCCCACGACGGTCGAGTGATGGTCGAACCCGCGGCGACCGGGAAGGCGTTGCCGCCGTAGGTGCCCACCATCAACATGCGCGGCTGCTCGGGCCGTCCGGTCTCCGCCACCGCGGCCACCAGCTGGCCGTCGTCGGACAGCGCCGCCGACTGCAGGGTGCTCACCCCGCCGAAGTACCCCGGCGCCGGCGTGATGGCGCCGTTGTCCCTGAATTGCACCAGTCCGCCACCGCGGAGCGCGTGCAACCCGATCTGGCTGCGCGACGCCGCCGGGCTGAATTGCTGGACGTCGGCGACCGTCCACCCGTTCACGGCGAACCGTTCGTCGAGCGGTTTACCGTCGGCGAGCAGGACGTAGGGTCCGAGGATGTCGGCGCCGGACAGGGTGATCACCACCTGGGCGGCCAGCAGATCACGATCGCGCGGGCTCAGCGCCGACGCGCCGGCGAAATCGATCTTGACGCCGCCGAGCCCGACCCCGACATCATCTGGGTCGCCGTTCGCCTTGGTGATCGTGCCGCGTAACGCGACCGGTGCAGCCAGCTCGTTGTGTAGTACCGGGGTGAGCGCCGGCTGCGGGCCCGCGATCAGCAGGCTGAGCAACTTCTGGGCAAGCTGCGCCTTGGGCACCGAGATCCAGCGCAGATCCGGCACCACCGTTGTTCCGCTCGGGTCGACGAAGTACAACACGTAGCGCCGGTAGGACTTGGCGAACGCGGTGGAGTCCATCACGACACCGTCCGGCAGATCGTCGATGCGCCACTCACCATCGACCTTGGTCATCTCGATCTTGTTCTCGATGATGTCGTCACTGGGACGGTACCCACCGTCCGCGGACAGCTCGCCGACCTTACGCGCACGGATCCGATAGGTCGCCTGATCGCCGGCACGAGACTCCCGCAGCGTGTCCGGCTTCTCCACGATCGCAGTGCTCGCCGCGTCGTCCCACTGGACCGAGGCCGCGGGGGTCATGTACTGGCGCGCGGCCAGATGACGATTGGCCGGATCCGCGGTGGCCTGCAAGAAGTCGCGCAGCAGTAGATCGGGATCCCGGTTGGCGATCGGTGGCGGTGGGCCCTCCATGGTGGGCTCGCGGTTGATGGTGCCCAGTGCCTGTGGCGCGGACGACTCGGGCAGGCTGGCGCATCCGGTAAGCGGCAAAACCATCGCGACGGCGACCGCGATCAGCGCGGACAGCCGCTGCGTCATCGCTGACCCGGCACGGATTCTCATGACTGTACGTCCCCGGAAGTACGCGACACCCCACCGTGGTCCGGTGCCGACCGCGGCGCTTGCGATCCATTCGCACCGGACGCGGGCGTGCTACCGAACCCGAACCCGAACCCGAACACGGATTCGGCACCGGACACCGGGCCGTCGCCGGACATGGACGCCGGACTCGGACCGGAGGCCTCGTCCGAGGGCAACTGGCCACCGGTCGGCGGATCACCGGCAGCCCAACCGTCACCGGACTCCGGCGAATCATCGGACACCGTCCGGTCACCAGCGGCGGGCCCATCACCGAACACCGGCGAACCACCGGAGACCGACTCGCCAGGTGCACGCGCACGATCAGAGCCAGGACCGTCAGCCGATCGAGGCGGACCCGGTTCGAGCGCGCCACCGGACGTGGGCGTCTCACTCGACGCAGATTCCATACCCGATTCCGACGCGGGATCGGTGGACGTCGACGCAGGAGCGCCCACGACGTCCGGTTCCACGCCGACCGGCTCGACCACGATCGGTTCCTCGGCGGGCGGCTCCGGTTCGACGAGCCGCATCGACTTGCGGGCAGGTTCCAACGGCAGCGGACTCACGCCGAGCTTCCTTCCGCGCACCAGCGGCAAGGTCAGCCGGAAACTGGCGCCTACGCCGGCCTCTCCCCACGCCTCCAGCCTGCCCTCGTGCAGATTCGCGTCCTCCACACTGATCGACAGGCCGAGGCCGGTACCGCCGGAGCGGCGCATCCGGGACGGATCCGAGCGCCAGAACCGATTGAAAACCAATTTCTCCTCGCCGGGCCGTAGACCGACACCCTGGTCGCGGACGACGACAGCGACCGCGTTCGCCAGGACATCGCCGCGCATCCTGATCAGCACCGGCTTGCCCTCGCTGTGGTCGAGCGCGTTGGCCAGCAGATTGCGCAACACCCGTTCCACCCGGCGTGGGTCCACCTCGGCGACCAGCGGATCATCCGGCAGATCGACGATCACTTCGACACCGGCGTCCTTGGCCAGGTGTCGCACGGTGGAGATCGCGGCCCGCGCACACATCCGCACGTCGAGTGATTCGACCTGGAGTTCGGCGACGCCCGCGTCGTGGCGACTGATCTCGAGCAGATCGTTGAGCAGGCCCTCGAACCGGTCCAGTTCGTTGACCAGCAGCTCGGCGCTGCGGGCCAGGGCGGGGTCGAGGTCGTCGCTGCTGCCGTGGATCAGATCGGCCGCCATGCGCACCGTGGTGAGCGGCGTGCGCAGCTCATGGCTGACATCGGAGGTGAACCGGCGCTGCAGGTTGCCGAACTCCTCCAGCTGGGTGATCTGGTTGGACAAGCTTTCGGCCATCTCGTTGAACGCCTGGGCCAGCCGTGCCATGTCGTCCTCGCCGCGCACCAGCATGCGTTCCTTGAGCCTGCCGTCCGCGAACCGACCCGCGATCCTGGCCGCGGAACGGATCGGCAGCACCACCTGTCTTGTCACGAGCGCGGTGATCGCGGCCAACAGCACCAGCAGCACGATGCCGCCGACCAGCATGGTGCCGCGCATCAGCGCCAGGCTGCGTTCCTCGTTGGACAGCGGGAAGATCAGGTAGATCTCCAGGGTGGGGATGTCTGCGCTCGGGCTGCCGATGATCAGCGCACGGCCGTGGTAGCCATCCGAGTCGGCGACCGTGGCGAACTGGTAGCTGACCTGGTTGCGCTGCACGAACCGCCGCAGCTCGTCGGGCACCTCCTGGATCGGTCCGGCGGAGATCTGCTGCTGTGGCGTGCCGCTGATGATGCTCAGCGCCGAGTCGAAACTGCCTGCGGCGCCGCTGGATTGGCCGGTGCCGCCGCGATTGGACAACGCGTTACGGGCCTCCTGCAAGCGCTGTTGCTGGGTCCCGATGTCGTGCACACCGACCAACTGGCTCTGCACCGTATTGCGCGCCCGGCTCATCTCCTCCACCGCCGCGTTGATCTTGGCGTCCAGCAGGCGGTCGGTGATCTGACTGGTCAGCACCACGCCGAGGATCGTGATGACGATCAGCGACAGGGTCAGCGTCGAGACGATAACGCGCAACTGCAGCGAGCGGCGCCAGAGGTGCCCCAACGCGCTGCCTACCGCTTGCGACCACGCAACCACAGGTACCAGCGACCCTCGAAGACGCGCGACCACGCCATCGGTGTCCGAATTCCGGCCTTCGCGGGGCCCTTCGTGGTCACGCAAGCTAGCGCCTCCGGGCCATCAACTCAGGCCGGATCACGGCGGTCCGGCCTTGTAGCCGACACCACGGACGGTCAGCACGATCTCCGGATTCTCGGGATCTTTCTCGACCTTCGCCCGCAGCCGCTGCACGTGGACGTTCACCAGACGGGTATCGGCGGCGTGCCGATATCCCCAAACCTGCTCGAGCAGGACCTCGCGGGTGAACACCTGCCGCGGCTTCCGTGCCAGCGCAACCAGCAGGTCGAACTCCAGCGGCGTCAGCGAGATCTGCGCGCCGCCGCGGCTGACCTTGTGCGCGGGCACGTCGATCACGATATCCGCAATCGACAGCAGCTCGGCGGGCTCGTCCTCGGTCCGGCGCAGACGAGCACGCACGCGGGCGACGAGTTCTTTCGGCTTGAACGGCTTGACGATGTAGTCATCGGCACCGGACTCGAGACCGAGCACGACGTCGACCGTGTCGGTCTTGGCCGTGAGCATCACGATCGGAACCCCGGAATCGGCCCGCAGCACCCGGCACACGTCGATGCCGTTCATGCCAGGCAGCATCAGGTCCAGCAACACCAGATCGGGGCGGATCTCCCGAACCGCCGCAAGGGCCTGTGTGCCGTCGCCGACCACATGCGGGTCGAACCCTTCCCCGCGCAAGACGATCGTGAGCATCTCAGCGAGTGCCATATCGTCGTCGACGACCAGAATCTTCGGCTTCATAACTACTATGTTGTCATCTCCCAGGCCAGGATCGGGCCGCCACGCCAACACTCGTGTGAACCCGCGCGTAATCCAACCTTACCGACCAACGAGTTCGGCGATCCGCGCGGACAGCTTAGCCGGATCGTCATCGGATCGGTATGTCCACCATGGTCCGTGCCAGTCGCGTGCGGCCAGCTCACGGTACACCGCACCGGTGCGGCGCTGCAGACCGCCATCGCGCTCGTAGACATCCAGCGCACGGTCGGCGTCGAGTTCGCCTCGCCTGCGGGCACGCTCGGCCGCGACCTCGGCGGGCACGTCGAGTAGCACCTGCGCCGCCGGCGCGGGCAGGGCGAACCTGTCGAACTCCAATTCCGCCACCCAGTCGATGATTTCGCCGTCGGCGGACTGTCCGAGCCGCGCGGCGGAGTAGGCGGCGTTGGACGCGACGTAGCGGTCGAGGATGACAACGTCGTTGTCGGCCAAGAGCTTCGACAGCTCGTCGTGGGCGCCCGCGCGGTCCAGCGCGAACAGGACAGCCATGCCACGGGCCGAGTCCGCGAGATCGCCATGCGCGCCGCGCAGCGCCTCGGCGGCCAGATCCGCGTGGACCGAGTGACCGTAGCGCGGGAAGGCCATCGTCGCGGCGCGCAGCCCCCGCCCGCACAGCTCGGCGGCGACCCGGTCGATCAGCGTTCGCTTGCCCGCGCCGTCCAGGCCCTCGACCGCAATCAGCACTCCCATAGCCAGGCAGGGTACTCCGTCGCCATTCCTCCGCCGTAGCCGACTGACCAGGGCCGATTACGGGTCACGTGGCCGGGCGCGGCGCGGTGACCGGTCGTTGGGGCGTCGCACCGACCGGATGGTCGGCGCGACGCCCCGGGCGCACCGCTCAGTAGCGGTAGTGCTCCGGCTTGTACGGACCCTCGACGTCCACACCGATGTACTCGGCCTGATCCTTGCTGAGTTTGGTCAGTTCGCCGCCGAGCGCCTCGACGTGGATGCGGGCGACCTTCTCATCCAGGTGCTTCGGGAGGCGGTAGACCTCGTTGTCGTACTCCTGCGGCTTGGTCCACAGCTCGATCTGCGCGATCACCTGGTTGGAGAAGCTGTTCGACATCACGAACGACGGGTGGCCGGTCGCGTTGCCCAGATTCAGCAGTCGTCCCTCCGACAGCACCAGGATCGAGCGGCCGGATTCTTTGAACGTCCACAGGTCGACCTGCGGCTTGATCGTCAATTTCGTTGCGTCGGAATGTTCCAGCGCGGCCATATCGATCTCGTTGTCGAAATGACCGATATTGCCCAGGATGGCCTGATCCTTCATCGCCTTCATGTGCTCGAGGGTGATGATGTCCTTGTTGCCGGTCGCGGTGATGACGATGTCGGCATCACCTATCGCTTTCGCCACGGTCACCACGTCGTAACCGTCCATCAGCGCCTGCAGCGCGTTGATCGGGTCGATCTCGGTGACCTGCACGCGTGCGCCCTGTCCGGCAAGCGATTCCGCGCAGCCCTTTCCGACGTCGCCGTAGCCGCAGATCAATATCTTCTTGCCGCCGATCAGCACGTCGGTGCCGCGGTTGATGCCATCGATCAGCGAGTGGCGGGTGCCGTACTTGTTGTCGAACTTGCTCTTGGTGACCGAGTCATTGACGTTGATCGCCGGAAACACCAGCTCGCCCGCCGCCGCGAATTGATACAGGCGCAGCACGCCGGTGGTGGTCTCCTCGGTGACACCCCGAACCGAGTCGGCGATCTTGCTCCACTTGTCCTTGTCGCTCGCGAACCGCTCGCGCAACAGGGTCAGAAACACCTTGAACTCGGCGGAGTGGTCCTCGTCCTCCGGCGGGACCACGCCCGCCTTCTCGAACTGCGCGCCGCGCAGCACGAGCATCGTGGCGTCGCCGCCGTCGTCGAGGATCATGTTGGCGGCCTCGTCCGGCCAGGTGAGCATCTGCTCGGCCGCCCACCAGTACTCCTCCAGGGTCTCGCCTTTCCAGGCGAACACGGGCGTGCCTTTGGGCTCGTCGACGGTGCCGTGTGGGCCGACGACCACCGCGGCGGCCGCATGATCCTGGGTGGAGAAGATATTGCACGAAGCCCAGCGCACCTGCGCGCCCAGCTCCGTCAGGGTCTCGATGAGCACCGCGGTCTGCACGGTCATGTGCAGCGAGCCCGAGATGCGCGCGCCCTGCAGCGGCCGCACCTCGGCGTACTCACGGCGCAGCGCCATCAGACCAGGCATCTCGTGTTCGGCGAGGCGGATCTCCTTGCGGCCGAATTCGGCCAGCGACAAGTCCGCCACCTTGTAGTCGATGCCGTTACGGACATCGGCGGTCATGGACGTGCGTGCGGGAAGTTCTGAGGTCGTCATCAGCCTCTCCTGGTTCGGCAAGTACCGAGGTAACGCTAGTCGCTGAATTTCGCGGGCGGACTATGCGGTCAGCCCGTAGGCCGACAGGATGCGGCGGCGCTTGCGCGGTTGGATGTTCGCCAACGTGACGTCGCCGTCGTAGTGGCCGAGGACCCGCTTGTCCATCACCCGCCGCCACAGCGGCGGAATGGCGGCGAGCAAGATCATCGTGGCGTACCCGGAGGGCAGTTGCGGAGCCTCCTCCGAACTGCGCAACGTCTGGTACCGGCGGCCGGGGTTGGCGTGGTGGTCGCTGTGGCGCTGCAGATGGAACAGGAAGATATTGGTGACCAGGTGGTCGCTGTTCCAGCTGTCACCTGGGGAGCAGCGCGCATAGAGACCGTTCGGGCGCCGTGCCCGCAACAAGCCGTAATGCTCGACGTAGTTCACCGTCTCCAGTAGGGCGATGCCGACCACGGCCTGTAGCGCGAGCCACGGCAGCACTGCCGGGCCGAAGCCCGCGACCAAGCCGCCGAACAGGATCACGGTCATCGCCCACGCCTGCAGGATGTGGTTGCCCACGCTCCACCAGCGCTTGCCCTTGCGGGCCAACCGCGCACGCTCCAGACCGATCGCCGAGCGGAAACTCCCCGACACGCTGCGCGGCAAGAACTCCCACAGCGACTCGCCGAGCCGACCGCTGGCCGGGTCCTCCGGCGTCGCCACCCGCACGTGATGTCCGCGGTTGTGCTCGACGAAGAAATGCCCGTACCCGGACTGGGCGAGCGCGATCTTGGCCAGCCAGCGCTCCAATCGCTCGACCCGGTGCCCGAGTTCGTGCGCGGCATTGATCCCGATGCCGCTGACGAATCCCAAGGTGGCGGCCAACCCGAGCTTGTCGACCACGCTCAACTCGTGGCCTGCCCACATGTAGCACGCGACACCCAATCCGATCAGCTGGATCGGCAAGAACAGGTACGTACACCATCGGTAGTACCTGTCGTTCGACAGCAACTCGTAATCCTCGTCTCTCGGGTTGCTGCCGTCCTCTCCGATCGTCCAGTCCAGCAACGGGATCACGACCAACACGATGATCGGTCCGATCCACCAGAACACCGCCGCGCCGGTATGCAGCACCAGTTGCGACGGCAGCAATGCCGACGACGGGGCGATCAGGCCCAAAACCCACAGATGGCGTTTGGGATCGGCCGACCCCGCCGGTTTGCCAACCGTTTGCACGTTTGCCCCGCTAAATGAAAGACCCTGAAGACCCTTATTTGACGCCTGGAGAATACTTGCAGACTGTACGTCTGTTACACCCGGTTGACCGCGTCGACATGGCGGCAGTTACATGCCGGCCAGTCACATTCTCAGCAGCTTCACAGGTGAGCACGATCATCGCATGAGTCGCACCCTGGTTGCCACACAGCTCAGTTTCGCACGCGCGCGGCGAGAATCGCCTCGACGTACGGACTCAACAGAATACTCAGCTCTTCCGGCGCATCCCGCCCCGGACCGGGTGGAGTCGGGATATAGCTGAGCGCGATCCGCACCAGCGCGTGTGCGATCACCGTCGATTCGGCCGGCGTCGCCGCAACCCAGCTGTGCTGGAACGCACTCGACAATCGCTCCGTCGCGTGGTCGAGCAGCGGGCCGGCATCCAGCGTGATCAGCCGCAACAGGTCCAACTTCACCTCGCCGGCCAGGAGCGACCGCACCAACGGGTCGGCGGCCGCGTCGACGAAGAAATTGGCCACCCCCTCCCGGAACGCCGCTCGAACGTCACCGACATTGCCGGTGATCGCCGCGTCGACATGGTCGACCAGGTCGTCCGCCAGACGCAGTGCGTAAGCCTGCGAGAGTCCGTTGCGTGAGCCGAACTCGTTGTAGAGCGTCTGCCTGCTCACCCCGGTGCGGGCCGCGATGTCACCGAGGGTGATCTTGGACCAATCTCGCTCGATCAGCAGCTCGCGCATCGCGTCGAGGACCGAAGTACGCAGCAGCTCGCGCGCGGCTTCCTGATAGGAATTCCTGGTCCCGTTGCGCGGCATACCCGCGACATTGTCACGGGCGTTGACCGCAGTCAAAACCTCACGACCGTTCGATCTCGACCATGAAGAAGTCCGCCTTGGCGGCGCCACAGTCCGGGCAGGTCCAGTCATCCGGGATGTCGTCCCATCGGGTGCCCGGCGCGATACCGTCCTCCGGCCAGCCCTCGGCCTCGTCGTACTCGAATCCGCACTGGATGCACTGGTAGAGCTTGTATTCGGTCATTTCCTCACCTCTATCGGCTCGAAGTCGATCTTTTCCCGCACACCACAGTCGGGACAACACCAGTCGTCCGGCACCGTCTCCCACCGGGTTCCCGCCGGAAACCCCTCGTGCGGCGCGCCTTTCATCTCATCGAAGACATAATCGCAGACCGGACACCGAAACGCGCTCATGCTCCGACCCCGTCCGCGCCGCCGGTCGCCGCCCGCGCGCCGTAGCGCGCGAATACCGCGTCCCGCTTGCCCGGTTGCACGTTGGCACGGGTGATATCGCCGCCATAGTGTGCGAGCACTCGCTTGTCCATGACACGGCGCCACAGCGGAGGGAAGTAGGCGAGCAAGATCATGCTCGCGTAGCCGCTGGGCAGGTTCGGCGCACCGTCCCAGCTGCGCAGCGTCTGATAGCGCCGGGTCGGATAGGCGTGGTGATCGCTGTGGCGCTGCAGGTGGTACAGGAAGATGTTGGTGACGATGTGGTCGCTGTTCCAGCTGTGCACCGGGGCGGGCCGCTCGTAGCGTCCGCCAGCCGTGCGCTGCCGTACCAGGCCGTAGTGCTCGAGGTAGTTGACCGACTCCAGCAGGCTGAAGCCGATGACCGCCTGCAGGATCAGATACGGAAGCAGCTCGATGCCGAACAGCGCGAGCAACGCCGCGTACAGCACCGCCGACATCAGCCAGGCACTGAGCACCTCGTTGTGCAAGCTCAGCGGCTTCTTACCGAGCCGCTCCAGCCGAACCTTCTCCAGGCGCAAGGACGACTTCAGGCTGCCCCACACCGTGCGGGGCCAGAATGCCCAAAACGTCTCGCCGACCCGGGAACTCGCCGGATCCTCGGGCGTAGCGACGCGGACATGGTGGCCGCGATTGTGCTCGATGTAGAAGTGCCCGTAGAAAGACTGCGCCAACGCGATGCGCGAGAGCCAGCGCTCCAGGTGCACCTTCTTGTGGCCGAGTTCGTGCGCGGTGTTGATCCCGATGCCGCCGATCATGCCTACCGTGATCGCCAGGCCGATCTTGTCCACCAGGTGCAGGCCTCCGTCGATGCCCAACCAGCTCACATTGTCGGCGGTGATCAGGTAGGCGGCCAGGAACAGCGTCGCGTACTGGAACGGCAGGTACAGGTAGGTGAGATAGCGGTAGTACTTGTCGTTCTCCAAGTACTCCATCACCTCGTCGGGCGCATTCTCCCCGTCCGGACCGAAGAAGAGGTCGGCCAGCGGAATCAGCAGGTAGATCAGGATCGGTCCGAGCCAGAACGGCACCTGGGCCGCGCGGTGCCAGCCGAGTTCGTTCAACGCCCAGATCGATGGGAGGCCGATCGTGAACAGGCCGGTCGGAGCGAACAGCCCCCACAGCCACAGGTATCGCTTGCGGTCACGCCAAGCCGGCACATCGACCGGCTGCGCGGCCATATCGGCGTTTGTCGACATCGTCGTCTCCATTCAGGCGGCACATCACATGTGACGTGCACTACATCCAAGATGGACAATATCGCGATAGCTGTCGCATGTCTAGACAAATTCTAGATTTTGTAAAGCATGCGCGGCGTGACGCAACCCCGCGGATCGCATCGATCGCCGGCACCTACGCGGACCGCCCGACCTTCGGCTGCACTACGGCGCCGCTTCGACCGTGCGGCGAATATCGACGCATGAACTCGGCCGACGTGGTGCGGGAGAATTACCGCCTGCCGCCGAGATATTCGCACCGCCGAGCGCGCAGGGCCGATGATCGACAGCACGGGTGGAATCGGTACGGCTTCACTCACAGGCCGAGACCGCGGACAGCACGATGCCGGTGCCGCCTACGGCAGAAAGGGCGGTGGCGGCCCTTCGGAGTCACTCTTTGTTTCAGCGTAGGAGGACGTCGGCATTCGCGGGCAGCGCGTCCACCGGCCACCAGCGCAGATCGGTGGACTCGCTGCTACGCACCGGCACCGCGTCAGCGGGCGCGGTGATCCGGAACAGCAGGTCCAGGTGTCGGGTGGGCACACCCAGCGAGCAGGTGATCGGGTGCGCCTGGGCGCCGTACAGCTCCGGCGCCAACCGGAGTTCCTCGATGCCGGACTCCTCGATCGCCTCCCGCAGCGCGGCGTCCGCGACGGTGGCGTCGCTCTCCTCGCAATGACCGCCGAGCTGGACCCAACGGCCGACCCGGGGATGCAGCGTCAGCAGCACCTCGCGACCGTCGGGCGAGAAGATCACCGCGGAGGCGGTGATGTGCCCGGGTGCGTGCTCACGCAGGCACCCGCGCGGCGCGGATCCGAGGAACGCCAGCATCGCCGCACGCAGCGACCGATCCGAATCGAGGACCGGACACCACGATTCGAGGAGTTCGTTCGCCGAGGCGTGCAGGGATTCCGCGCTCACCGCCGACTCCCGAGTCCGGCCATGCGGGTCGCGCCTGGCCTCACAGCTCGACCAGCCCGACACCGGCACCGGGCACCGGGCGCGGGGTCGGCTCTTCGAGTGGATTGCCGATGGCGATGGCGCCCAACGGGCTCCACTCGTCGCCCAGACCGAGCACGTCACGGGTCACCTCGGGGGCGAAGATGGTCGACCCGATCCAGCAACTGCCGATCCCCTCGGTGGCCAACCCGACGAGCAAACCCTGTACGGCCGCGCCCACCGCGACGGTGAACATGGTGCGCTCATGAGCGCGTCGCCGCTCGTCCGGGTAGTCGTGCGCGCCGTCCGGCACGCAGAACGGGATGATCATCTCGGGAGCGTCGAACAGAATGCGGCCGCGGGCGACTCGACGCTCGACCCGATCCGGGGCGAGCCCGTCGGCGGTGAGATCGGCGCGCCACTTCTCCGCCATCGCCTCCAGCAGTTGGGCCCGCAGGCCCGGCTTGCGCACCCAGACGAACCGCACCGGTCGGGTGTGGTGCGGGGCGGGTGCGGTCAACGCGACCGACACCGCCGCCCGGATGCGTTCGGGATCGACGGGGGTATCGGCGAACCGGCGAATCGAACGACGCAGCAGGATCGCCTCCCGCCGCCCTTGCTCGATCGCCTCCGCGGTGCCGAGCCAGAACAGGTCGTCGGTACCACCACGCAGCAGATCGGCGGCGCTGGACCCGTCGTCGACCACGGGAAGCCCGCGCACCACGGCGACGGGCACGCCGCCGAGCTTGCCCTTCACCAGGTCCGCGGCGGCGGCCAACTCGTCGGCCACCGCGACCTGGGTGACGAACAACTCGTTGCCCTGACCGTCGACCGCGCCCGCGTAGTCGTGCAGCACCCGAAGCCCGGCCGCCCCGATCGCCGCGTCGGTCTGCCCGTTGCGCCACGCGCGCCCCATGGTGTCGGTGACCACTACCCCGACCGTCACACCGAGTCGCGCGGCCAGCGCGGACCGTAGCGCCTTGGCGCTGGCATCCGGATCGGTGGGCAGCAGGACCAGCTCGCCCTGCTCGACATTCGAGCCGTCGACACCGGAGGCCGCCTGCACTATGCCGAGTTTGTTCTCGGTGATCATCGTGCGGCCCTTGCGCGCGAGCACTCGCACCGCCTCTCGATCGACGAGCGCGCGCCGGGCGGCATCCCGCTCGTCGGGGTCGACCGGCACCTCCACGATGCGGCCCTCGACCTTCGCGACGATCTTGCTGGTCACCACCAGCACGTCTCCGTCGGCCAGCCAGGGCGCGCACCGCGCGATCTGCTCGGCCAGGTCGTCGCCGGGCCGGAACTCCGGAAGGCCGGTGATCGGCAGGATGCGCAGCTCGCCTGCCGCGTGGTCGGTCGGTGCAGTCATGGCTTCACTCCCGCGAGATCCAGTGCCTGACGCACCATTTCGGCGGTGGTCGGCGGGTCGGTCATCAGCAAAGGAACGCTACGCACCTCGACGCCGGGCACGTCGGCGGTGTCGGTGGTGTGGATCAGCCAGCCGTCCAGGATTCCGGTGGCCGAGCGAGCACCGTAGTACCGGCCGATGGCCTCGGAGGTGGTGTCCACCCCGATCACCGACAGGCACTCGTCAGCCATGCCGCGCAGCGGTTTCCCGTCGATCACGCCGGACACACCGATCACCTTGGCAGCCGACGTGCGCAGCGCTCCCCGAATGCCCGGCACCGCGAGGATGGCGCCGATGCTCACGACCGGGTTCGACGGGGCGAGCAGAACCACATCAGCGGATTCTATGATCTCCGTCACATTCGGCGCCGGTCGGGCGTCTTCGGCGCCAATTGTGGCGAATCCATGGGTGTCGATGTTCGCGCGGTAGCGCACCCACCACTCTTGGAAATGGATCGCGCGCCGTTCGCCAGGACTGTCCGGGTCGGACACAACGACATGCGTTTCGCAGCGATCGTCGGTTGCGGGGATGAGTTTCACGCCGGGCTGCCACCGGTTACACAGCGCCTCGGTGACCGCGGAGAGCGGGTACCCGGCACGTAACATTTCGGTTCGGATCAGGTGCGTGGCGATATCCCGGTCCCCCAAGCCGAACCAGTCCGGCTGGGCAGAATATTTCGCGAGCTCTTCCTTCGCGTGCCATGTCTCGCCGATCCGACCCCAGCCGCGCTCGGTGTCGATGCCGCCACCGAGGGTGTACATGCAGGTATCGAGGTCGGGGCAGATCCGAAGGCCGTGCATCCAGACGTCGTCACCGACGTTCACGATCGCGGAAACATCCGCGTCGGGCAGTAGCTCCCGAACGCCCTGGAGGAAACGCGCGCCCCCCACACCACCGACGAGGACGGCGATCCGGGGCCCGCTCGCGGGTACGGCGTCCGCTTGTTGTCCAGTCACATCCGCACAGCCTATGCGGTGCCCGAGCCGACCCGCTTCCCAGCAAATTTGCTGATCATTTGCTATTGCAGATAACAAGATCAGCTCGGAATGCAGGTGCGGATAGTAACGGAATAGCGTCGGCGGCTTGACCACCCACACATCCGGCGTGTCTAATCACAGACATGTCATTCCGGTACTCGCGCGAGAGTGCAAGGCGTGAGCGAGTTTTCGAACAGATGTTCGCATAGGGGTGACAGGCTCGGGGACGTCCGCGGGACAACGTCGCGGGGTATGGCCGTCGGTATGCGTGTTGGTCCGACGGAAAGAATCATTCTGCGCTAACACACAGTGAGGAGGCGGAGCGATGGCCAACGAGATGGTCTCGCCGACCGATTCCACAGCAGGCGCAGCACGTGGCGTCTGCGCAGACAACGACTGGAGGGATGAAGAGGGGGGTGACGCAGTCTCGTCAGCCCGGCTCAGCCTGGTCGTGACCGGCTTCGACGAGATGTTCGAATCCATTGAAGAGCAATGGCAGGAGCGTGCCCTGTGCGCGCAGACCGATCCGGAGGCGTTCTTCCCCGAGAAGGGCGGCTCGACCCGCGAGGCGAAACGGATCTGCATGGGCTGCGAGGTACGCGACGAGTGCCTGGAGTACGCACTCGCACACGATGAGCGCTTCGGCATCTGGGGCGGCCTCTCCGAGCGGGAGCGCCGCCGCCTCAAGCGCGGCATCGGCTGAGACGTCCGCGATGCCCGGAGTTGCCCGCCCTCACCAGGGCGACTCCGGGAACGCGGGCCGACCGAGCGCGCACCCGACCGTTCGTCCACGGCCCGACCGACTCGGCATTCTTCGACGCGCTGGCGACACGGCCGGACCGATCACGCCGCCTCGATGCACCGGACGAGGGTCGGCTGCCCTAGATTTTGTGTCATGGCACGTTCCCGTAAGCGTCGACCACCGACCGCCAGGTCGGTGATCCGCCGCGGCCGTGGGGTGCGCGGGCCGATGCTGCCACCCACGGTGCCGGCCTGGCGGACCCGCGGCCAGAAGTTCGACCGGCTGGTGCTGGAGGCGTTCGCCCCGTTGGACACCCGCTGGCACGACCGGCTCACCAAACTCGATATCGCGGTCGACGACGTCCCGAAAATTCGTCCGTTGCATCCCGATTCGGTCACCTGGCCGGACGAGGTGGTCGCCGACGGCCCGGTCCCGCTGTCGCGACTCATCCCGGCCGGCGTCGACCGCCACGGCGCGGCGACCCGCGCCAGAGTGGTGCTGTTCCGCAAGCCGCTCGAGCTGCGCGCCAGCGATCCCGACGACCTGGTCGACCTGTTGCGCGAGGTCCTGGTCCAGCAGGTCGCGACCTATCTCGGCGTCGACCCGGACGTGATCGATCCGGAAGAAGAGTAGATCCGGAGGTCGCGGAACGCGCACCCATCCACGCACCCGCGCTCGTCGAACGGTGTTGCGGGGCAAGCGACGCCGATGCATGTCGCCATCGGTCGCGATGGGTATCCGGGATCTTCACTGGGGAAGACACCGTGGCGGGCGCTGCGCGTCCCACGGAACGTGGTGATGCCCACATTCCGCGGAGAGCGGACCGAGATCTTTCAAGCGTGTCTGACCCCATCGACATGCCAGGGGGGTTACTCTCATCGGCGTGATCCCCATGCGTCGTTGTTGCCGACCAGGTTGCAAGAATCCGGCCGTCGCGACGCTCACCTATGTGTACTCGGATTCGACGGCGGTGGTCGGGCCACTCGCGACGGTCGCCGAACCGCACTCCTGGGATCTCTGCGAAACGCACGGCTCACGCATCACCGCCCCGAAGGGCTGGGAGCTGGTTCGCCACGAAGGCGGATTCTCCTCCAGCACACCGGACGACGACGATCTGACCGCGCTCGCCGAAGCGGTCCGCGAAGCCGGACTACGGCGGCGGCCGCCGGAACATGAGCAGCGCGGATACCACGACTACGCTCCCCCACCGCCGCGCACCACGCGCACCGGCCGCCGCGGCCATCTTCGCGTCCTCCCCGACCCGCCTTCCTGAACCAGACCAGGACGATGTCGGACCGACCTGGCGCAACCACTAGGG
The DNA here is from genome assembly GCF_040648115.1 of Nocardia sp. NPDC049190. Lineage (NCBI taxonomy): Bacteria > Bacillati > Actinomycetota > Actinomycetes > Mycobacteriales > Nocardiaceae > Nocardia > Nocardia sp. NPDC049190. Next base: position 39,806 of record NZ_JBEZDE010000029.1, on the reverse strand, counting down.
TGTTGGGCATGACAGTCGCCCGCTCTGCCGAATTCGTGAACGCGGTGATCAAGGCCTATGACGTTCGCGGCGTGGTCGGTGATCAGATCGATGCGGAATTCGTCGGAGATGTCGGGGCGGCATTCGCCCGTCTGATGCGCGCGGAAGGCGCGAGCCGAGTCGTCATCGGACACGACATGCGCGACTCCTCGCCCGCGCTGTCCGCCGCCTTCGCCGACGGTGTGCTCGGTCAGGGCCTCGATGTCACACACATCGGCCTTGCCTCGACCGACCAGCTGTACTTCGCCTGCGGCCGGCTGAACTGCCCGGGCGCCATGTTCACCGCCAGCCACAATCCGGCCCGCTACAACGGCATCAAACTCTGCCGGGCCAAGGCTCTTCCGGTCGGGCAGGACACCGGCCTGGCGACCATCACAGCGGAAGTGATCGAGGGGGTACCCGGCTACGAAGGCCCCCGTGGCGCCGCGACCGAACTCGACCTGCTCGCCGAGTACGCGAGCTTCCTGCGCGGGCTCGTCGATCTCGATAGCATCCGCCCGCTGACCATCGCGGTGGACGCGGGCAACGGCATGGGCGGCCACACCGTCCCCGCGGTGCTCGGCGCGCTGCCCCAGGTGACCATCGTCCCGCTGTACTTCGAGTTGGACGGAAGTTTTCCGAACCACGAGGCCAATCCGCTCGATCCGGCGAACTTGGTGGACCTGCAGAAACTGGTCCGCTCGTCCGGGGCTGATATCGGCCTCGCCTTCGACGGCGATGCCGACCGCTGCTTCGTGGTCGACGAGAACGGCGATCCGGTATCACCCTCGGTGATCACCGCCTTGGTCGCCGAACGCGAACTGGCCACGGAACCAGGTGCGGTGATCATCCACAATCTGATCACCTCGCGCGCGGTGCCGGAACTCGTGCACGAGCTCGGCGGCACTCCGGTGCGCACCAGAGTCGGCCACTCGTTCATCAAGCAGCAGATGGCCGCCACCGGAGCCGTTTTCGGCGGCGAACACTCCGCGCACTACTACTTCCGGGACTTCTGGGGCGCCGACTCCGGCATGCTCGCGGCGCTGCATGTCCTGGCCGCGCTCGGCGAGAAGGACCGGCCGATCTCGGAGCTGATGGCGTCCTACGCGACCTACGCGGCCTCCGGGGAGATCAATTCCACCGTGCGGGACGCACAGGAGCGGACGATGGCGGTGGTGGACGCGTTCGCGGACCGGGCACACGCCGTGGACCGGCTGGACGGAGTGACCGTGCAACTGGTCGACAACGCCTGGTTCAACCTGCGTGCGTCGAACACCGAACCGCTGCTCCGGCTCAACGTCGAGGCCCGGTCGGCGGAGGAAGTAGACGCACTCGTGACCGAGATCTTGAGCATCGTCCGCTCCTGACTGGAATAGTGGAATCACAGGCCTTGGAGTCGCCCGACTCGGTCTCGGTGTGGCAGCTGAACCGGGTGGGCGTGGGGGCGGAAACGACACAGCGCGATGAGGGGAGGTGGGACGCCCGATGATCGCTGGAACACCGGTGCTCGACCTCGACGATGCCGCTTCACTCGAGGCGGCCGATGCCGACGGCGCCCTCCGCTCGGCCGCCTCCGGCGGCGCTCAGGTACGCGCCACCGCGGCGGCCGTTGGTGAGGATGCGCTGGCCGGTTTGGCCGATCTCAGGCCACGCAGCCTGGTGCTGGTCGCAGGGTCAGGGCGGGCGGCGCGTGCCGCGGGCCTGCTGGTCGCCGCGCTGGGCGATCGGGCGGGACTACCCGTGGTGCCCGCCGCGGCCTTGCCGCCGTGGGTCGGGCCGTTGGACGTGGTGCTCGTCTCCGGCGACGACGCGGGCGATCCGCGCCTGATCGACGCCGTCGACCGGGCTCTGCGCCGCGGCGCCGAGGTGGTTGTCGCCGCGCCGCACGAGGGCCCACTACGCGCCGCTGCGGCCGGTCGGGCCGCGGTGCTGGAACCGAGGGTGCGGGTGCTCGATCACAACCGCCTACTGCGCTTCCTGGCCGCTGGAATCGCGGTGCTGCGCGCTGTCGATCCGACGCGCAGCGGCAGCGCCGTCCCCGATCTCACCGATCTGGCCGACGTCCTCGATGCGGAGGCGCTGCGCGACAGCCCACAGAACGAGGTCTTCCACAACCCGGCCAAGACACTGGCGGCACGGATGCTGCAGCACGGCATCGTGCTCGCCGGTGACTCGCCGGCCGCGGCCGAACTGGCCGAACACGGTGCGGAGGTGCTTCTGCAGTCCGCCGGTCGGGTATCCGCCGCAGTGGATCTCGCCGAGGCTGTCGCGGCGCGTGCTCGGATGGCCGAGGCGGCAGGCGAATCCGCGGCCGACTTCGATCCGATGTTCCACGACGAGGAACTCGACGGACCCGCTCCGGTGGAACGCATTCGAGTGTTCGTGCTCAGCGCCGACCGCGATCGGTCCGCCGCGCGACGCCGGCTCGCCGTATTCGCCGGCGGCGGATCCAGCCTGGTGGACGCCGATCTGGTGAACGCCGACGTCGACCTACTGCACACCGATCTGACCGATCCCGCCGCGCCCGCGCAGACCAGGGCCGAGGACTCCGCCCTGGGTCAGGGCACCGAACTCGAACAGCTCGCGGTGCTCGCGCTGCGACTGGAGATGGCCGCCGCCTACCTACGGCTGATCGGTTCCCGCGCCGCCGCGGCCGACGGTCAGGGGCAGTACGGGGGCAGCTACTAGTGCATGAACTCGTTGGTGCGCTTCGCTCGTATGCCTGGGGATCGCGCACCGCGCTCGCTCAGCTGTGTGGCCGACCGGTCCCGTCCGCGCACCCGGAGGCCGAACTGTGGTTCGGCGCCCACCCCGCCGACCCCGCGCAGGTACGAACTGGCGACCGCACCCTCTCGCTGCTGGAGCTACTCGCCGCCGACCCGGTTCGCGAACTGGGCCCTGCCGCAACGCAATTCGACGGTAAGCTGCCGTTCTTGTTGAAGGTACTGGCCGCCGAGGAGCCCTTGTCGCTCCAAGCGCACCCGAGCACAGCGCAGGCCGAAGTCGGGTTCGAACGAGAGAACCGGGCACAGGTGCCACTGGATTCGCCGATGCGCAACTATCGCGACGAGAACCACAAGCCCGAACTGGTCGTCGCGTTGGATCGGTTCGAGGCGCTGGCCGGATTCCGTGATCCGCATCGCACGGTCGAGTTGCTGCGGGCGCTGCGCGTGGACGGGCTCGGCTCCTATGCCGAACTGCTTGCCGCGCAGCCGGACTCGGCCGGCCTGCGCACGCTGTTCACCACCTGGATCACGCTGCCACAGAACGTGCTCGCGACGCTGCTGCCCGCCGTGCTGGACGGCTGCGTGCGGTATCTCTCCGGCACGGGCGCACGCGAATTCACCGCCGAGGCGCGCACGGCGCTCGAGCTCGCGGAGGCCTACCCGGGCGACGCCGGGGTACTCGCGGCTCTGCTGCTGAACCGGTTGACCCTGGAACCGGGTCAGGGCCTGTTCCTCGCGGCCGGAAACCTCCACGCCTACCTGCGCGGACTCGGCGTGGAGATCATGGCCAATTCCGACAATGTGCTGCGCGGCGGGCTCACGCCCAAGCACGTCGATGTTCCGGAACTGCTGCGAGTGCTGGACTTCGAGCCGATCGATCTGCCGGTCGTGCTGCCGGAACCGGCGGGCGACGGGTCGATGCGCTACCGCACGCCCGCGCCGGAGTTCGCCTTGCGGCGTTTCGACCTCGCCGCCGGCTCCGCACCGGTGCCGCTGACCGCGGCAGGACCGGGCATCGTCTTGTGCACGGCGGGTACGGCACGGCTGTTCCAGAACGGTACGCCGTTGGAACTCGAACGCGGCAGAGCAGCGTGGATCTCGGCCGCCGACAGCGACACCCGCGCGCAGGCGGTAGCCGGCGCCGCTCAGCTGTTCTGCGCCTGCGTGGGCGCAACCACCTGACCTATCCGGATTGTCCGGTCCGGCTGCCCTAGTCTGTTCGCGGGTAGACCGAAAACAGAGAGGACACGCTGCTATGTCGGCTGGTGGTGGCAAGAAGGCGATTGTCGCGGCGTTATCCGCGAACGCGGGGATCGCCGCGGCGAAGTTCGTCGGTGCGGCGATCACCGGCTCGGGGTCGATGCTCGCCGAGGCCGTGCACTCCGTAGCCGACACCGGCAATCAGGGATTGCTGCTGCTCGGGCAGGCTCGCGCGGACAAGGAAGCGGACGCACTGCACCCTTTCGGGTACGCGCGCAACCGCTACTTCTATTCGTTCATCGTGGCGCTGGTGCTGTTCACGCTCGGATCCGGTTACGCCAGCTACGAAGGCATCCACAAGATCCAGCACCCGGAGGAGCTGAGTTCGCCGATCGTGGCGATCGTCATCCTGCTGATCGCGATCGGGCTGGAGACCTACAGCTTCCTGACCGCGGTGCGCGAGTCCAGACCGCTCAAGGGTGACGCCACCTGGTGGCGATTCATCCGTAATTCGCGCAGCCCGGAACTTCCGGTGGTGCTGCTGGAGGACACCGGCGCGCTGATCGGTCTGCTCTTCGCGTTCGCGGGCGTCGGCCTGACCATGCTCACCCACGATCCGGTCTGGGACGGCGTCGGAACCCTCGCCATCGGCGCGCTGCTCGGGGTGATCGCCGTCGTGCTGATCGTGGAGATGCAGAGTCTGCTGATCGGTGAGGGCGCCACGCCCGAGGAGGACCGGCTGATCCGCGCGAACCTGGCCGACGACACGCGCATCGATCGGGTCATCCACCTCAAGACCCAGTACCTCGGCCCGGAAGAGCTGCTCGTGGCGGCGAAGATCGGCGTGGTCCCCGGCCTGGACGTCACCGCGATCGCCACCGCGATCGACGATGCCGAGTCCCGCGTCCGCACCGCGGTCCCCGCCGCACGCGTCATCTATCTCGAACCCGACCTCTACCGCACCGAGACCGCCGACAAGTAGATCCGCGCACCAGGCCCTCAGCGATACTGGGGTGCGCTTGTCCGCAACAGCGCGAGAGGGTCGGTGCGAACAGCGAAGCGTTCGCGTAGGGCATGGCGTGCGGCGTGGAGTCCGCACATACCGTGTACGCCGGGGCCGGGTGGGGTCGCCGACGAGCACAGATACACACCGGGAATCGGTGTGGCATACGGGTTCCAGCGCGGCATGGGGCGGAATGCGAACTGGCGTAGGGTCATCGCGCCCGCGGAGATGTCGCCACCGACATAGTTGGCGTTGTGCGTGGACATCTCGGCCGCGGTGCGGACGTGCTCGGCCACGATCACGTCGCGGAAACCCGGTGCGAAACGCTCGATCTGGGCGATCACCGCGTCGCTGACATCACGCGGGGAGCCGTTCGGGACGTGCGCGTAGGTGTAGAACGTGTGGCCGCCGGCGGGCGCGCGGGTCGAATCGACTACACCGGGCTGGATAGCGAGCACATAGGGCCGTTCGGCGTGCCGCCCCGCGGCGACCGCGTGTTCGGCCGCCATGGCCTCCGCCCTGGTGCCGATCACGTGCACCGTTCCGGCCAGTTCACAGCCCTCGGCCCGCCACGGCACCGGCCCGGACAGCGCGAAGTCGATCTTGCAGGTCGCGCCGCCGTAGCGAAAACCGCGCAGCCGCTGGGCGTAGCGCGCGGGCAACCGGTCCGCCGCGATGCGCAGCAGTTCGGCGGGGGCGAGATCGAGCATGATCGCGCGGGCGCCGGCGAACTCGTCCAGTGCGTCGACCCGGTGGCCGGTGTGCACCCGTCCGCCGAGGCGCTCGAGTTCGGCGATCAGCGCATCCGGAATCGCCTGGCTACCGCCGCGTGGAATCACCCAGCCCCCGACATGGGCCAGGGTGCCGAGCAGCAGTGCGGCGCCCGCGGCCGGGACGGCGCGCGGCGGAGTGATCGCGTGGGTGGCGATACCGGTGAGCAAGGCGGGGGCGACCGGCTCCCGAAACCTGCTGTTCCACATCGGCGATCCCTGCTCCAGGGTGCGCAGCCCGAACCGGATCGCGGTCGCGAGCCCGTGCGGCAGCCTGCGTAGGTCCGACATGGCGAGGTCGACCACATCCGACCAGTGCCGCACCAACGGCGCGAAGAGCGAACGCCAGGCCGCGCCGTCGCGGCCGAGGCCGGCCGCGGTCCGCTCCAGATCCCGCCAGGCCAGGCCGGCCGTACCGCCATCGAGCGGATGCGCGTAGGACACTTGCGGCGCTAGCAACTCGACGCCGTGGGCTTCCAAGTCGAACGCGCGAAAGATCGGCGACGCCAACGCCATCGGATGCGCACCGGAGCACACATCGTGCCGGTACCCGGGCAGGGTCGACTCGGCCGTCCGCGATCCACCCCCCGCCGTCGCCTCGGCCTCGTATACCTCCACCGTGAGCCCGGCCCTGGCCAGGATCACGGCGGCGGCCAGCCCGTTGGGCCCGGACCCGACCACGACCACATCAGCCATGCCTCCACGCTACCGGCCGATACCCACCCCGATGGCGATCCGACGCGACCGCGGTCAAGCGGGTGACCCGCCGATCGCGGCGAGCCATTCCGCGACGAGGAGGGCGAGGCGGCGGTCTCGGAGTTCGGGGCGCAGACGCCCGCCACGCTCGAGCGTGGCCAGACCGTGTAGAGCGCTCCAGGCGACTTCGGCGCGGGCACCGAGGTCGGCTTCATCGACCAAGGGGCGAAACAGCGCCTCCAGCTCGCCGAAGGCATCGCGCAAGGGCTGTGCCGCCTCCGGTCCGAAGGTGAGATCGGTGCTCATCGAGAACATCGCGTCGTAGAGTGCCGGGTTGGTCGCGGCGAAATCGAGGTAAGCCCGCGCGGCACGGGCCAACCGCTCGGCCGAGTCGGTCACCCCGGCGCACGCTTGCCCCAGCGCAGTAGCGAGGTCGGCGAATCCCTGTTCCGCCACGGCCGAGCCGATCGCCGACTTGCCCGCGAAGTGGCTGTAGAGCACGGGCTGGCTGTATTCGATCCGGTCGGCGAGGCGGCGCAGCTATCTGTTCACGCCCGACACCATCGCCCCCGGTTTCGGGCTGCCCGCCTGGCCGGACGGCGACGCTGCCGCGTTCATGACCCTGAAGGGCGTGCGCGACACCGTGTCCGGGGTGTTGATCCTGGTGCTGCTCGGTGCGCGACAGCGGCACCCGCTCGGCATCGCGACCCTTGTCATCGCGCTGGTGCCGGTCGGCGACATGCTGACCGTGCTGTGCTGGAACGGTTCCACCGCAACCGCGCTCGGCGTCCACGGACTGACCGCCGTAGTGGTCGCGCTCACCGGTGTGCTGCTGATCCGCGAGCACAGTCGGCGCGATCGCACCCCGCGGTCCGACAAGACCGGCGCGGGTGCGACCGCGTGACGGCGACTCCCTCGAAATCGGCTCCGGTGCGATCCGGAACACACTCGCCGTCCCGGCGATGAATCGCCGAAGTCCACCCCGTCACCAGAACTGAACGAACAAGCAAGGAGATCGACCCATGACGACCACGCCCCACGGCCCCGCGTCCTACTTCCCGTCCATCGAGGCCCGTTACGGCCGCACCATCGACGAGTGGAAGGCCGCTATGCGTGATACCGGCCTGAGGTCGCACAAGGAACTCGTCGAGTGGCTGAAGACCGAGCACGGGTTCGGACACGGTCACGCCTCCGCGATCACCCAGCATCACCTCCACCCGGAGAAGTGGGCGTCCTGACCAGCAACGCACGAAGGGCCCGCGAGAGCGGGCCCTTCGTCCCTCACCCTGCTGTCAGGCCCTGACCAGGTCCTTGGCGTCCGCCGGCTGCGGCGCTGTCGCGTGCTCGTCGTCGACCATGGTCCGCTCGTCGAAGGGCACCTTGCGATCGAGCACGTCGCGCACCCGATCCACGTCGATGGTCTTGGTCCAGGTGCCGATCAATACGGTGGCGACCGCATTGCCGGAGAAGTTGGTCAGCGCACGCGCCTCGGACATGAAACGGTCGATGCCCACGATCAAGCCGACACCGTCGAGCAGTTCGGGCCGGTGGCTCTGCAACCCGCCGGCCAGCGTCGCGAGACCGGCGCCCGTGACACCCGCCGCACCCTTGGACGCGATGACCATGAACACCAGCAGGCCGATCTGCTCGCCGAGCGCGAGCGGCTTGCCCATCGCGTCGGCGATGAAGATCGACGCCATGGTCAGGTAGATGGCGGTGCCGTCCAAGTTGAACGAATACCCGGTCGGCACAACGACTCCCACCGTGGTGCGGTCCACACCCATGTGGTCCATCTTCGCGATCAGGCGCGGCAGTGCGGATTCCGACGACGAGGTCGCCAGGATCAGCAGAAACTCCCGTGCCAGGTAGCGGACCAGCTTGAAAATCGACACCCGCGAGACCGACCACAGCAGCACGCCGAGCACACCGAAGACGAACACCAGGCAGGTCAGATAGAACGCGGCCATCAACGTGGCCAGCTTCACCACCGCGTCGAGCCCGGTCCGGCCGACCACGTTCGCGATCGCGCCGAACGCGCCGACCGGAGCCAGCCAGAGGACCATCACCAAGATGCGGAAGACGAGCTTCTGGATGGCTGCCACGCCGCGCAGGATCGGCTCACCCGAGGAGCCCATGGCCTGCACCGCGAAGCCGACCAGCAGTGCCACGAACAGCGCCTGCAGCACGTTGCCCGTGGTGAGCGACGACAACAGCGTGCTCGGCACGATCCCCTGGATGAAGTCCCAGGTCCCGCCCGCGTTGTGCGCGGTCTTGGCCAGGTCCTGACCGGCTTTGACCGTCGAAGCGATGTTCAAACCGGTGCCCGGTTGCAGCAGGTTGCCGACCACGACGCCGATGCCGAGCGCGACGGTCGACATGACCAGGAAGTATCCGATGGCCAGTCCACCGACCTTGCCGACCGTGGCAGCGGCGCGCACCGAGCCGATGCCCAGGACGATGGTGCAGAAGATGACGGGGGCGATCATCATCTTGATGAGATTGACGAAAATGGTCCCCAGTGGTGCGAACGACTGTCCGACGCTCGGCGCCAGCCAGCCGACGAGCACGCCGGCGACCACCGCCACGATGACGGCCAGATACAGCCAATGAGTGCGGTCGCGCCGCGTTCGAATCGAGTCGCTCATAGCGATGGGTTTCCCTTACGAGTGGTACCGAAGTGAGGTGCTTCACGCACCCCAGGCAGAATGATGGCTGGCCGGGGTGATTCCGGTCACTGTTTGGTGCATTACGTTCAGCGAAGGAAGAGCTTGTGAGACACGGTCGGCTATCTCTGGCCGGTCAGGCATTTGCCCTTCAGCTGATCGTGCTGGCGCTGGTGGTCGCGATCGGCGCGGTGCTCGCAGTACTGGACGCGAGGCACGACAGCGACGTCACCACCACCCGCGAGGTCATCGACGTCGCGGTGAGCGTCGCGGACGCACCGTCCACCGTCGCCGCGGTCCGCACCGCCGACCCCACGCCGCTGCTGCAGCCGGTGACCGAGCGAATCCGGCAGCAGACCGGCATGGACTTCATCGTGGTCATGGCGACGGATCGGACCCGTTACACGCACACCAACCCCGCCATCATCGGGCTGCCGTTCAGCGGAAATATCGATCGCGCGCTGGCGGGCCAGACCTTCACCGAAACCTACGCGGGCACCCTCGGCCCCTCCATCCGGGCGGTCACCCCGGTTTACGACGACGGGAAGATCGTCGCTTTGGTCTCCGCGGGAGTGACTCGCGCGAAGATCGGCGACCAGGTCGCCACCCAGCTTCCGATGATTCTCGGCGTCGCGGGCGCGGGACTCGCGGTGGCGGCCGCGGGCTCGTTCCTGCTCAGCCGCAGGCTGCGGCGACAGACCCACGGCCTCGCGCCCGACGAACTGCGCGTGCTCTACGAGCACCACGACGCCGTGCTGCATTCCATCCACGAGGGTCTGGTCGTGTTCGGGCCGTCCGGCGCGAACGCGGAAGTGGTCAACGACGAGGCGCGTAGGCTGCTCGACCTACCCTGCGGCGCGATCCGGCGCAGCGACCTTCCGCTCTCGCTGCAGCGGATGGGCTGGGGCGTGGTGCGCGACGAGATGCACGTGACCACCGACCGGATCCTGCTGGTCAATCAAGATATCGTGGAGTGGGGCGGTCGGACGATCGGCACCGTGATGACAATCCGTGACCACACCGAATTGCGCTCGGTCATGGGCGAACTCGATTCGGTACGCAGTTTCGCGCAGTCGCTGCAGGCCCAGGCGCACGAGTCCGCCAACCGACTGCACACCGTCGTCACCATGGTCGAGCTGGGTCGCAACAAGGAAGCCGTCGAGTTCGCTACCGCGGAACTCGAGCTGTCCCAGGCGCTGATCGACCGACTGCTCGCCGCGGTGGGCGCGCCCGCCCTCGCCGCACTACTGCTCGGCAAAGTGAACCAAGCCGCCGAGCGCGGCATCGAACTGACGATCACCGAGGACACTGCCCTCGACTCGGTGGATCCGCTGTCCCCGCACGAAGCCGTCACCCTGGTCGGCAATCTCATCGACAACGCCATCGACGCCGCGGCGGCCAGCTCGTCCGGCTGGGTCGAGATCACCCTGCGATATCAGCAGGCCGAGGAAATAGCCGCGGCCGGCACATCGGTATTTTTCGTCCGCGTCGCCGACAGCGGGCCCGGCATGTCGGCGGAGATGTTCACGCGCGCGTCCCAGCGCGGCTATTCGACCAAAGCCGACCATCACGGGCTCGGCCTGGCACTGGTCCATCGGCTGGTGGGCCGCCATAGCGGAACCATCCACACCGAACGGGATCCCGAAAGCGCGGTGACCGTGATGATTCCACGAAACGACACCCCATGAGCGGTCAGGCCCGAAGGCGGCAGCGAAGCGTGACCACGGAGGGACCCGCTCATGGGAGAAAGGACACAGCACGATGATCCGAGTGCTGATCGTCGAGGACGAACCGCTGATCGCCGAGGCGCACCGCGCCTATGTGGAGCGCATCTCCGGCTTCACCCCGGTCGGCGTCGCCCATACCGGACGGGAGGCGATGCGAGCGGCGGCCGATGCCGCGGCCGAAGGCACACCGATCGACCTGGTGCTCATGGACATCGGCCTGCCGGACGCGAGCGGCCTCGATGTCGCCGCCGCACTGACCGGCCTGGCGCCGCGACCGGACGTCATCGCCATCACCTCCGCACGCGACCTGGCCATGGTGCGTACCGCCGTATCGCACGGCGTCGTGCTGTATCTGCTGAAACCGTTCACTTTCGCGGCGTTCCGCGACAAACTGGACCGCTACCGCGAATTCCGCACCGCCCTCCCCGCGGGCGAGTCGGCGATCTCCCAGCACGACATCGACCGGGCGCTGAGCGCGCTGCGCACCCCGGACCAGCGCGCCGCCACACCCAAAGGCGTTGCGCCACAAACCCTCGACGAGATCTCGCGCACCGTCCGCGCGGCCGAGACCGAGGGTGTCACGGCGGCCGACACCGCGACCTCGATCGGGGTCTCCCGTATCACCGCGTGGCGCTATCTGGAGAAGCTGGCCGACGACGGTCTGGTCATCCGGCGCTCGGACTACGGGAGGGCGGGCCGACCGAAAACTCGTTACGTGTGGAAGGCCACCGCCAGCTGAATGGCCGAACCGGACCGATCAGACCACGCTCGGTTCCGGCATCGCCGCGCGGCGCCCGAGCCGGATCGGCACTCGATGATAACCGTGCAGCGTGAACAGCTCGCGGCGCTGCGGCGGGCCGTCGAGCCGTAGCTCGGGGAACCGGCCGAACAGGGCCCGCAGCGCGTAGACCCCTTCCATCCTGGCCAGGCTGGCACCGAGACACACGTGTACGCCGCTGCTGAAGGAGAGGTGGTCCTTGGCGTTCTCGCGACCTACGTCGAAGCGCTCCGGTTCGGTGAAGACCGCCGGATCACGGTTGGCGCCCGCCAGCGACAGCACTACCGTGTCGCCCTCGCGAATCCGCACGCCGTCGATATCCACATCGGTCAGCGCGGTGCGTGCCGTGGTCTGCACCGGCGAGTCGAAACGCAAAATTTCCTCGACGGCGTTCGGCCACAACTCCGGCTCGGCGCGTAGCCGCTCCTGCTGGTCGGGATGGGCGAGCAGCTGCACGACACCGTTACCGATCAGATTGACCGTCGTTTCGAAGCCCGCACCCATGAGCAGGCTCGCGGTCGCCTTCAGTGCGTGATCGTCCAGCTCGCCCGTGGTGACCAGACTGCTGAGGATGTCCTCGCCCGGGTCACGGCGCAACCGCTCGATATGCCGGTCGAGGTAATCGTTCATCACTTCCATCGCCCGCAGCGCCCTCCGGTGCACGCGCCAAGGAATGCCGAGGTCCAGCAGCGGTGTCATCCGATCGCCCCAGTCCAGGAACATCGCCCTGTCCTCGTCGGGGAAACCGAGCATCTCGGAGATGATCGCGATCGGGACCTGCGCGGCGAACGATTCGATCAGGTCCGCGGACCCGTCCGAGGGCAGCGCGTCGAGCAGTTCCTCGGTGACGGACTCGACGCGGTCACGCAACCTGCCGACCGCGCGCGGCGTGAACGCCGAGGCGACCGGTTTGCGCATCGCCGTGTGCTCCGGTGGGTCGATCACCAGCATCGACGGCGGCTCGACCGGGTTCGGTGGCAGCGGGAAACGCTCGGCGAGCTTCGTCATCGACTTGGGGACGCGGAAACTCTCCTGCGTGCGCACACCGAACCTGTTGTCCCGCAGGAGGGAACGGCACAGCTCATGGTCGAAGGTGGCGAACGCGATCGCGGTGCGGATGATCCTGCCCTCACCGCGCAACCGCTCGATCAGGGGGTAGGGATCGGTGTACCCGGCGGGCCCGGCCACCAGCTCGGCGAACGGGTCACCACGGCGAGCCTGGAGGCGCAGTACGACACGGGGTGTGCCCTGCACCGACAACCAGCGGAACCAGTACTGCGGCTTCATGTGTTCACCAACCCCGTCGTTGTGCGATTACTCCACCGTACGGAACGTGGACCAATTGTGGAACATCTTCTGGTCGGACCAGACGGATACCGCGGTAAGGCACCGACGTGTGCGGCGCCAGGGGGACTCACCCGCGCTGCGCGGTCACCCGTTCCGAGACGATTCGCCGTTCGCGCTGCGCCGGATCGGGATTGACCACCTGCACCAACGAAGCGCCTGCGGCGAGCACGGCCACGTATCCATCGATCAGCTCGGCCGTCGTGTCCCACGGCGTACTCGACAGTACCCGGTCGACCTCGGAGAAGCCTTGCCGCGCAGCCGCTTTCCGCGCCTGCGCCAGCACCTCCGCCACCGGCATCCCGTCGAGCGCGACACCGGCGCCCCGGGGCAGGAATTGGTCGCCGTGCACGCGCACCGCGGTCGCGAAATCGGTGACCCCCACCGGCAGATCGCGCACCGGGGTGCCCATCGCATCCAGCGAGAGCGCGGCGACCTCGCCGACACCCTCCGACTCGTCCACTCGATCGAGGGTGACCAGGGCCAGATCGGCGTCCGCGTCCGGGTGCAGCACCACTTCGGCGCCCGCCCACCAGCAACCGAGCAGCACCGCGGCGGTCTGCCAGTGCGCGGGCAGCAGCACGGCGACCCGAGCACCAGGACTGAGGCCGAACTCGTCGCGGATCAGATTGGCGGTCTTGGCCGCCCAGTTCGCCAGCGTCAGTCCGGACAGCTCGATCCGCGCATCGGTGGCGTCGTCGTAATAGGTGACGCGCGGAGCGGCCGGTTCGCGGGCGAGGATCGGATCGAGTACCGCTTCGGTGAGGGTGTGTACCTGATGGATATCACGCATGGGTCAGTTCACGCATTTCGGTCCGTTCTGGCCTGCATCGATCGGTGGGGCGGGCGGGACGGGTGTGGGCGAGGTCGACGTTCCGGACAAGTCGAACGTACCGCTTGCCGCCGAACCTGGACCAGAATAGTCGCTCGCCAGCACGACACTCACCGAATCCGGTGACAGGTCCGGGTCGGCGAGGATCGTCAGCCCGCCGAGCGCCTTGGCCACCGCGCGGGCCTTCTGGTTCGCCGTGTCCGCGGCGAGCACCCGGCTGCTCGTGACGTGTTGCCCGGTGTAGTTGGTCACCACGCCTTGGTGGAACCCTTTGGCGCTCAGCACCCGCGCCACCTGGCCCGCGAGTCCACCGATGCCGGTGGCGTTGTAGACACTGACGGTCAGCGTCGCCGAGTCGACCGCGGGCTCGGCGCGGCGCGCGGAGGCGCCGTCGCCGACCAGCGAGCCGATATACGCCTTGACCGACTTGGGGTCCACCTTCACCACCGATTCGCCGCTGCTGGTCTCACCGTTGAGATCGACGACGGGAATGGTCTCGAAGGTCACCTCCCCGCCGGACAGATCCTGCAATTGCTGCAGGAACGCCAATACGTCCCAGTCGTCGTCGAGCACGACCGTCCGGCCCACCGCTTCGCTGAGCTGACGTAGCGTGCTCGGACTGCTCAGTGTCTTCGCACTGAGCACCTGCCGCACCAACTGCGCCATGAACACCTGCTGACGCACGATGCGATCGAGGTCGCCGCGTTCCAGATCATGGCGCTGGCGCACGAAGCTCAGCGCGTGCGGACCGTCCAGGCGCTGACGGCCCGCGGGGAAGTCGGCGCCGGACATCCATTCGTCGACCGGATTGTTCAGGCATACGGTGACGCCGCCGATGGCATCGGTGAGCAGCACGAAGCCGAGCAGACTCACCTCCGCGTAGTGGTCGACGGTGATACCGGTCAGGTTGGCCACGGTCTTGATCAGCGCCTGCCGGCCCGCCTGGGTGGACTGCTGCTCCGCATCGTCCTGCGAGACGTCCTGGTCGATCAGCTTCTGCCGCTGGGTCTCCTTGGTCGCGCCATAGGCCGAGTTGATCTTTCCCATCCCGAAACCGGGAATGTTGACGTACGAGTCGCGCGGAATCGAGATCGCGGTCGCGGAACGGCCGTCGTTCGGCACACGCAGCAGAACGATGGTGTCGGTATTGGTGCCGACCTCGTCGCCGGCGTGCAGCATGAGCCGCTCGCGGTCCGACAGCGGGTTGCCGTGTGCGTCGGTGCGGCTGTCCACACCGACCAGCAGGATGTCCACCGCGCCGTCGCGGCCGCCGCCGAGACCGAGGTCGCCGATGCGCTCGATGTCGGAGATCAGTGCTTCGACACTGCGCCAGGCGAAGCCGGTGAGAACGAGTACGAACACCGAAGCGACCGCGACGAACGAACGCAGCGGCCCGAACCGCGGCGCGGCGCGACCGGTGGGCCGTGCCGACATCGGTGTGCCCCTGCGCTGCGACAACTCTGCATCCTCTCGCCGAAACTCGATGTTCTGGCGACGCGTGCGCAACCGCTCCGCCCCTGATGATTCCGCCTACCCCACCCGGTTCCGAGAGCCCCTGATACCTCAAGGCTAACGAACCGTTATCGCGAAGGACTTCAACCGCCGGTGTGGCGGCGTGCCAGACTTGCGGCCGTGACCGACCCCACCCCGCCCGACCCCGCTGTCTCCGCACGCCTCATTGTCACCGGGGCACACGGGCAGGTGGGACGAGAACTGCTGCGTCTGGCTCCGGCCGCGCTCGGCTACGGCCGCGGCGACCTCGATATCACCGATGCCGCCGCGGTACGCGCCCGCCTCGCACCCGGCGACGTGGTGGTGAATTGCGCTGCCTACACCGCCGTGGACCGCGCCGAAACCGATACCGAGGCGGCATACGCGGGCAATGCGACCGGGCCGGCCGTCCTCGCCGCTACCTGCGCCGACCTCGGCGCCCGACTGATCCATCTGTCCACCGACTACGTCTTTCCAGGCACCCATGATCGGCCGTACGACACCTGCGACCCGACCGGGCCGGGCACCGTCTACGGCAAGTCCAAACTCGCGGGCGAGCAGGCGGTGCTCGCGCAGTGCGCGGACGCGCACGTGGTGCGCACCGCGTGGGTATACAGCGGGCGCGGCAGTGATTTCGTCGCGACAATGGTGCGGCTGGAACGCGACCGCGACACCGTCGACGTGGTGGACGACGAAGTCGGCTCACCCACCTACGCGCCCGACCTGGCTGCGGCCCTGCTGGAACTGACGCGGCGGCCGGACGCCCCGCGGGTGCTGCACGCTACCAACGCGGGCAAGGCCAGTCGGTTCGAGCTGGCGCGCGCGGTGTTCGCCGGGATCGGCGCCGATCCGACGCGCGTGCGTCCGTGTGACTCCACCGCGTTTCCGAGACCCGCACGGCGCCCGGCATTCTCGGTGTTGTCGCCGCGCTCGTGGGCGGAGGCCGGGCTGACCCCGCTGCGCGATTGGCGCTCGGCACTGGGCGACGCGCTGGCGCGGCGGTCCGACTAGGGTAGGTGGTCGTGAGTGAGCGCAGCGAGCGAACCATAGACCCAGCAGCTTCACTTCCGGCTAGGCCCAGCGTCAGCGAGGCCGCGTCGTGAGTGCATCCGATTCCGTTGGCCCCGCGGGCCTGGCCGTCGTCACCGTCACCTATTCGCCGGGTGAGCACCTCGAGCACTTCATCACCACCCTCGCGGCGGCGACGACCGAAAAACCGCAGGTGATCCTCGCCGACAACGGGTCGGTGGACGGGGTGCCGGAGCTGGTCGCCGAGGCCAATTCGCACGTGCGGCTGCTGCGCACCGGCGGCAACATCGGCTACGGCGGCGCGATCAACCGGGCAGTCGCGGAGATCGACCCGGATATCGAGTTCATCGTGATCGCCAATCCGGACATCCGCTGGGGCAGCGACTCCATCGACACGCTGCTCGCCGCCGCCGAGCGCTGGCCGCGGGCGGGCGCGCTCGGGCCGATGGTGCTCGAACCGGACGGCAGCGTGTACCCCTCGGCCCGCCGGGTACCGGGGCTGCTCGACGGCGCGGGTCACGCGATCCTCGGCGCGGTGTGGAAGTCCAACCCGTGGACCCGCCGGTACCGGCAGGAGAACGAGGAGATCTCGGAGCGGGCCGTCGGCTGGTTGTCCGGGTCATGCCTGCTGGTGCGGCGCGCGGCGTTCGACTCGATCGACGGATTCGACTCGCGCTATTTCATGTACATGGAGGACGTCGACTTCGGCGACCGCATGGGCAAGGCGGGCTGGCACAACGTGTTCGTGCCGGATGCCGAGGTCACCCATGCCAAGGGTCACGCCGCCGCCCGCCACCCGGAGCTGATGCTGCCCGCGCACCACGCCAGCGCCTACCGGTTCCAGGCCGACCGGCATCCGCACTGGTGGCAGGCGCCGCTGCGACTGGCGTTGCGGGCCGGACTTGCGGTGCGCTCGCGGATTGCGGTTCGATCTGCCCTGCGCCAACAGGCGCGCAGCGCCGAGTAAACGGCATGAGCGAGCGAATCATCGACACCACGCGCATCGCACATGACGGAGCCGAACGTCGGCGCGGCGTAGGCATGAGCGAGAACGACCCACTGTGAACAGGGGAGCTTGATGGCAGGAAATGCAGGCACCGACGCCGTGATTCTGGTGGGCGGTCAGGGGACACGGCTGCGTCCCCTGACCCTGTCGGCACCCAAGCCGATGCTGCCGACGGCCGGGTTGCCATTCCTGACCCATCTGCTCGCCCGGATCGCGGAAGCCGG
The DNA here is from genome assembly GCF_040648115.1 of Nocardia sp. NPDC049190. Lineage (NCBI taxonomy): Bacteria > Bacillati > Actinomycetota > Actinomycetes > Mycobacteriales > Nocardiaceae > Nocardia > Nocardia sp. NPDC049190. The sequence goes on along the minus strand of NZ_JBEZDE010000029.1, from coordinate 22,299 downwards.
GATCACCCACGTGGTGCTGGGCACGTCGTTCAAGGCAGCGGTGTTCGAGGAGCATTTCGGCGACGGAGCCGAACTCGGACTCGACCTCGAGTACGTCACCGAGAGCGAGCCGCTCGGCACCGGCGGCGGCATCCGCAACGTGCTGCCCAAACTGCGCGCGGACAACGTGATGGTGTTCAACGGTGACGTGCTCGGCGGCACGGATCTCGGTGCGGTACTCGACACCCACGAGTCCACCGATGCCGACGTGACACTGCACCTGGTCCGGGTCAGCGACCCGCGCGCGTTCGGCTGTGTGCCGACCGACGAGAACGGCCGGGTCACCGCGTTCCTGGAGAAGACCCAGGATCCGCCGACCGACCAGATCAACGCCGGCTGCTACGTCTTCCGCCGCGAGTACATCGAGAAGATCCCGGCCGGGCGTCCGGTCTCGGTGGAGCGCGAGGTCTTCCCGTCGCTGCTCGCCGAGGGCGCGCGCGTCCAGGGTCACGTCGACACGTCTTACTGGCGTGACATGGGCACCCCCGAGGACTTCGTCCGCGGCTCCGCCGACCTGGTGCGCGGTATCGCGCCTTCTCCCGCCCTGCCTGGTCAGCGCGGTGAGTCGCTGGTTCATCCCGGTGCGGGTGTCGCGCCGGGCGCCGTGCTCATCGGCGGCACCGTGGTCGGACGCGGCGCCGAGGTCGGCGCGGGAGCGCGGCTGGACGGCGCGGTCGTCTTCGACGGCGCGGTGATCGAGGCGGGCGCCACGGTCGAACGCACCATCATCGGCTTCGGTGCGCGCATCGGTCCGCGCGCACTGGTCCGTGACGGCGTCATCGGTGACGGCGCGAACATCGGCGCGCGCTGCGAATTGCTGCGCGGGGCTCGGGTGTGGCCCGGCGTCGTGATCCCGGACGGCGGAATCCGCTTCTCGACGGACGTGTAGGCGGACTTTGTCAGGTCGGTGGCCTCGCGCACGCCGATCCGACAAAGCCCCCTCAGCGACGTGCTGTCTGTATTCCGAGGTAGTTGACGATGCTCGGCTCCGGGTCCGGCAGATCATCCACTCGCAGATACCGCAACGCTGCCGCCCGTTGGATATGTTCTGTGGCGTCCGTCAACGGAGGATTGGGCTGCCCGTCGACGAAACGAATACCGGTACCGGGCACGTGCTCGACGTTGAATACATGGGAATCGCCGAGGTCGAGGTGCTGCCCCGGTGGCCAGTCCGCGATAATGATTCCCCGGGAACCCGGTTCCTCAAACGCATCGCGCAGATGGCTGCGCTGAAAAACCGTCGTGAACCGGCGCGCCCAGGCGATCTCGGTGAAACTGTGCGGGAACCCGGCCTCGAACGGGAACGACACCTGCCCTGCCTCGACGTCGTATCCTCGCCGCCGCAACTCGTACGCGGTCGCCACGGCGACACAGTTGTTCCTCCGGCGCGGATCATTCGGGTCGAAATGCGGACTCACCCTGGCGAGAGAGTCGTCGATTTCTCGGTTGACCCGGTCGGAGCGCAGCGATCGCGGATCGAACCACACGAAGTCGTCGCCCCACCGTGGGGATGAGACTCCGGTCCTTTCCCTGGGTTCCGCGACGCGCCCCGCATGGGTAGCCAACCGCATTTCCCCGCGCCGGTCCATGTCGGCCAGATCATCCATCACTCTGCGCACCTGGTTCCCCGCGCGCCGCAGTGCCCAGGCGAGGGCAGGCGTCTCGGGGTCGAGAGCTGCGCGAGGCTCGAGGGCTACGCGAGCGAGGTCCGCGGCCGCGCGCCGAAAAGCCGTGACCAGCACGTTGGTCGCCTGCATGTCCACCACACCTGTCCACGAAAAATATACCGACCGGTTTTCGCGAAAGCGGACTCGAATGTTAGCAATGCGTCGTGACCGCGCGTACAGCTTCGAGACCGGACGTCGCCTATCGGACCGATCGGCAACTGCCCGCCGGAGTTCAGGCTTTCAGCGTCAGCATTCCGAACACGAGGTCGCACGCTGGCAATCACCCTGCACCAGCCATCCGCACCCAGAAACATGCCGAACAGGACTAATGACGTCGCGGCGCCGCGCTAACTGAATCCCACGGCCTGGTCACCCCACGCGCTGTGCAAGTCGCGATCAGGGTCGTCCACCACTCGGTCGACGGCGTCGATGACCAGGGTGGTCCGGGCGGACAGACGGTAGGGGGGCCAGTGTTTCGAACCGTCGAGGGCGGCGGGGACGCCGTGGGTCGCGAAAGCGACCCAGCGGCGAATCATCCGCCCGGACACCTCCATCGCGACCTTGCGGCCGCCGAGCCAGAAGGTCGGATCGTGGTTCAAGGTACCGAAGTTGCCGAAGACATAGGGCAATTCGGTGGCGTGGCCCGCACCGACACGAGCCGCACGCAGCATGGGAGTGGCGTAGTCGAAGCGATACATCCAGGTCGGCGAGTGCTGGGCGTGCGCATCGGCCACCCAGTGCGCCGGCATCCGGAAGGCCGCGTCGGTGGACATCGCCAGCGCGCCACGAGTCGTGGCCAGATCGGGGTAGGCCGACGTGATCTCGGCGATCCGCTCCGGTGACCACTCCGGGTGGCCGGCCGCGACGTCGCGCAGCATCACGTTCACCGCGTCCGGGGTCACCGGCATGATCGGCGAGCGGAACAACCGGAACAGTGACGCCTCGTCCTTGTTGGTGCCGATGATCAGCGGCACCCGGTGCGAGCGGCCCTGCTGAAACCGATCGATCGGGTAGGTGGGCAGGAGTTCGCCATCGACCACCGGAGCGGCCGCCAACCGACCCGGCTCCTTCAACGGGATCTCGTCGAGCAGCACCCCCGCCGCCGCGACAATCCGGTCGATCGGGCATGCCAACAGCTCCTTGGCCCGCGCAGCGGGCAAATCCATCAGCTCCAAGAACCGCCGCGCCACCGTCGCCGCCCGCTCCTGCCCGAAGACCGTGGTGGCGGGCGGGCTCTGCGCGATCGCCTGGTGGAACAGACCGCACGCGCGCGGCGAAGTCAGCAGCGCGGTGACACAGCCTGCGCCGGACGACTCACCGAACAGCGTGACATTGCCCGGGTCGCCACCGAACGCGGCGATGTTGTCGCGCACCCACTCCAGCGCGGCGATCTGGTCGCGCAGACCGAGATTGGGCACGAAGTCGTCGCCGAGCGACGATAGGTCGAGAAAGCCGAGCGCGCCCAGGCGATAGTTCACGCCGACGACCACGACGTCGCCGGTCGCGGCCAGCTTGCGCCCGTCGTAGATCTCCTGCGCCGCGGTGCCCAGGCAGTACGCACCACCGTGCAGCCAGACCAGGACCGGCCGCGGCTCGTCCGGGTCGGAGGCACGGTCGCGGGCGCCGTCGTGCCGCGGCGACCAGACGTTCAGCCACAGACAGTCCTCGCCCATCGTCAGATCAGAGTCGACCGGGACCATGGCGCCCATCGTCTGCGGCGCGATCTGACCGAAGCTGGTGCAGTCACGCACCCCTTCCCAGGTCGATGGCGGCTGCGGGGGCGCGAATCGCGACGTTCCCGACGGCGCGGCCGCGTAGGGAATGCTGCGCCAGACCGCAACCGAACCCGAGCGCACGCCACGAACGTCGCCGTAAGTGGTACGCGCGACCGGTTCGCCGAGGTCGTCGGGACCGGGCGCCGTCTCGAAGAACTGAGCGCTCATCTCAGACCTCCTCATCACCTCTTTTCGAGAGTACTTCGGAGATCAGGACGACAACGTTTCGTTGCCAGGACATTGCCGCATGTCGGACGAAGCAATCGCTGTTCAGGCCGGGTCGAGATCAGCCGTGTCGAATCGGTCACGTCTGTCGACACCACGGCCCATCGGGCCGCTGACCCGATGCCGGCAGTCAGGGGCCGCGACGGAGGGATCCGACGGGTGTGCGCGGGCCGACCCGAACAACCCGGTGCCACAGGCCTTACACTGGCCGAATGCCGAGTTACAGCTATCGGTGCCGCGGCTGCGGTGACACGTTCGAGATGACCCGCCCGATGGCGGAGGCCTCGGCGCCCGCGACCTGTCCGCGCGGCCACGACGACACGGTCAAATTGCTGACCACATTCGCCACGGTCACCAGGGGCGGCGACAGCGGCCGACCGGCGCCAGCACCGGCGCCGGGTCCCGCGGGCGGCTGCTGCGGCGGCGGCTGCTGCGGCTGAGGGATCCGGCCAGGACCGGCTTCAGTCCCGCCGGTCTGCATGACCGAGATCACGCTCGGGCGCGACGCGGTCGCGCACCCTTTGCTTGAGCGCCGCGATCTCGGGGAATCCGCCGTCGGCCTTGCGCTCCCAGATCTGCTCGCCGTCGACGGTGATCCGGAATATCCCACCCGAACCCGGGATCAGCGCGACCTCGTTCAATTCCGCGGCGAAGGTACTCAGCAACTCCTGCGCCATCCAGCTCGCCCGCAACAGCCAGCGGCATTGGGTGCAGTATTCGATCGCGACGCGTGCCATGCCCACCGACGCTACCGATCACGCCTGGAACGTGCCGTCCAGGTAAACCCACGCGCCATCGGACCGGGCAAACCTGCTCACCTCGTGCAGCATGCCGCGCCCGTTGTCGTCCCGATAGTGCGCGACGAACTCCACCGTGCCGCTGTCGTCGAACAAACCACCCTGTTCGGCCGCGCGAATCTCCAGGAACAGCCAGCGTTGCGCCGGATCGAGCAGCATCTCCGGCGGACGGGTGCGCGGATGCCAGGACCGCAACAGGTAGTCGACGTCCCCGCTCGCGAACGCGGTGTAGCGCGACCGCATCAGCGCCTCCGCCGTCGCGGCGGATCGTTCGCCGCGCAGCACCGGGCCGCAGCAGTCGTCGAATGCCTCGCCCCGACCGCACGGGCACCTACGCGATCCGCTCATGACTGTCCCTCGCCCGCCCTCGCTCATGCCACCGATCATGCCGCCGGGCGAACGACGCACCCGCCTCGGGTGTCGCCTATACCCCGGCGAACCGCGATCTGACGCTGAATTATGTTCGCTCACAGCGTAATTCGCTGTCGGAGAACTCCCATTCCAGGATGCTCGGCCGACTCCTACGCTCTGGCCATGGCTACCAGTGGACTCACCTTCGACGACTCGGTACACGAACGACTCCTCCGTGAACGCGTCATCTTTCTCGGCCGACAGGTCGACGACGACATCGCCAACCGGCTGTGCGCGCAGTTGCTGCTGCTCGCTGCCGAAGATCCGGACCGCGAGATCAGCTTGTACATCAACTCTCCTGGCGGCTCGGTGGACGCGGGCATGGCCATCTACGACACGATGACCTACGTCGGCTGCGACATCGCGACCTACGCGATGGGCTTGGCCGGATCGATGGCGCAGGTGCTGCTCACCTGCGGCACCGCAGGCAAACGTCATGCGCTCGCGCATACGCGCATCCTGATGCATCAGCCTTCCGCCGGACTCGGCGGCTCCGCGACCGACATCCTCATCCTGGCCGAGCAGCAAGCGCTCATGAAGCGCCAACTCGCCGGGCTCGTCGCCGAGCACACCGGTCGGACTCACGAGCAGATCCTGACCGACTGGGACCGCGACCGATGGTTCACCCCAGCCGAGGCCAAGGAATACGGGATCATCGACCACGTCATCGGCGGCCCACCGCGGTCGACTCCCTGACCGCGGCCCTCCCGGACGGTGCGCGCGGATATCAACGGTGCGCGTGGACGGCCGCCAACTCCGCGGTGAGCGCGACGGTCTGTTCCCGCCACCGGCGTAGATCGGTGACGCTCGGCGCGAGCTCGTAGTCGTGGTAGTGCGCGGCCCGCGACAGCGCCGCCCACAATGCCGCGACTCGGGCCGCCACCTCCGGTCCGGCGAAGGCACGCAAGGCGATCAGCTGCGCCCGCATCGGACAGCGGGCCAACGCGGGCGCCAGCCGCGACCACAGTTCGTCGACCGCCTGTTCCAGGGCGATCCGCAGAATCCACGCGACCGCCCTGGACCACAGGCCGCCCGCATCGGTCACCGAACCGGCCAACAGTCGATCCACGGTGTCGAACCGCTCGGCCACCGAAGGACGATTGGTGCGCGGGCGCCGCGAGCCGTTGCGCGGTCCGCGCGGCCCGGGTCCGCGGCGTCCGCCGGTCGGTGGACGCCGCCCGGTCACCATCGCCTCACCGGCTCAGCCACTCGACGAACTTCTCGGTCTCGCCGATCAACTCGCGCATAGTGCGCCCGATCGGCACATGCGCGCCCGCCGTGGCGTCACGCAGGGCGTCCACCACCCACTTTCCCTCGCGCGCGATCAGGTTCTTGTTCAGGTCGTCCACCTTGCTGCCGACCCCGAACACCGCGAGCGCCACCTTGGCCCTGGTGGAGTGCGCGGCGTCGATGTGGCGTTCGACCTCGTGGTGGTCGATCCCCGCGGCGAGCAGGGTGCGCCGGGCCCTGGCCAGGCTGGCCGCCTCGACGGCCGAACGGCAGCAGGTGGCGACGAGTTCGTCGGCGATCGCCACGGGCAGTTGCGGAGTGCGCACCAGCGCGCGGGCGTCGTCGAGGTAGCGGCGGATCGGATCGCTCGACACCCGCACTTCGACCACCGAGCGGTCGCGGCGCTGCACCTCCAGCACGGTGGCGTCGAGCGACATCCGCCGCACCGCCTCGGCGAGTCGCTCGTCGTGGGTGAAGACCACCACCTGGCGGGTCCACGCGACCGTGGCGAGCACCTGCGCCAGACCGTCCACTTTCGCCGGGTCCATCGCCTGCACCGGGTCGTCGATCATGACGAAACGGAAAGGGCTCTCTTCGACCGTGGCCCGGGGCAGGAACAGCGAGAGACCGAGCGCGTGCAGTTCCCCTTGGCTCATCACACCGAGCGCGGCGCCGTCCACGTCGTCCACGGTCACGTCCAGCAGCACCCGACGCGCGGTTCCCGCGTTGCCCTGCAACCGAATCGCGCCGAGTTCGACGTTGCTCTGCTGGCGCAGCGTCTGCCACACCCAACGCGCCGTCGTCGCCAATGGTGTCATGCGCTCGCCCCGCAAACCCGCGGTAGCCGACTTCAGCCAGTCCTCGGCCTTCTTCACCGTGCGCAGTTCGGCCGTGTCGGCGGCGACCTTGTGGGCGCCCTCCAACCAGCTCGCGATTCGCGGCACCAGCGGCGTCCACACCTCGTGCAAGCGGTCGAGTTCTTTACGGGTCCCCTGCTGCAGCAGCTCGAGTTCGTCGGCCAGTCGCGCGTGCACGCCACGCAGTTGATCGGGCAGTTCGGGGGTGTAGTCGGCGCAGGACATCGCCGCCCACTCGGCCCACGCCGCGCGCACCGCGGAGGTGTCCACCGACGGCGGTGTGCGTGGATCGAAATCCAGTTCGGCCGGAACGAGATTCGGCAGTGCCCGTACGGCGCGTACGGCATCGTCCAGTTCGGCGCGCGCGGTGGCGAGCGCGTCGACCCGGACGGCGAGCTGTTCGATAGCGGCCTCGGTGTCGCGAACCCACTCATCGTCGAGTGCGCCGCGCCCGCAGACCGGGCACGAGCAGGTCCCGCTCGCCTTCTGGTGATCGCGCGCCTTCCGCAACAACTCCAGAATCCGAAGGTCGGCCGCCGCGTCGATGGTCGTGTCCCTCGCCAGGGCCGCGCCACACTCCGTCAGCCGGACGGCGACCTGCGCCACGTCCGTGCCGGTCGGCAGCGCGAGCCGAACGATGGCCCGCAACCCGTCCGATCCGACCGGGTCGTCGACGACGCCGAGTACCTCGCGACCGACCGCGGCGAGATCCGGCTGTGCGGAGCGCAGCAGATCGGCCACCCGCGCCGCCCGGTCGTCGGCCACCGTCGCCAGCAGCTCGAGCAGTGCCACGCGTTCCTGGCGCGAGTCTCGGACGGCACGTTCCAATTCCAGCCGGCGAACCCGGATTCGTTCCTGTGCCACCGTGAGTTCGTCGAGGCCGAGCAACTGGTGCAAGGCATCGAACAGATCGCTCGGCTTGCCGTCGACCAGCGCACCGAGTTCGCTGTAAGACAGGAAAGGACGGTAGAGCTCCAGCTGGGCCGCCCACCGGTCGGTGTCGAAATCCGCTGGCGGACCGGGCAGCTGCTGCTCGGTCCAGTGCGCATCGGCCAGGTCGGCGGTGGGTTCCCACTCCTTCGTGATGGTCAGACCGGGCGCACCCCCCGCGGACAGCAGCGCCAACTCGATGCGGGCCGCGCTGCCGTCGTGCAGGTTGCGCCAGCCTTCTCGCCACGCGGCCGAACGGCCGTCCCATCGGCGATTCCCGCCGGTCAGCGCCAGTTCGGCGGCCTCGGCGAAACTGGATTTACCGCTGCCGTTGCGGCCGACCACCAGGGTGAGGCCGGGACCGGGCGGCAGGTGCAGCGTCGTCTCCGGGCCGATGCCGCGGAATCCCCGCACCCGGATGGCGCGCAGGAAGATCCCGGAGTGATCGAATTCCGTTGCCGAGTTATCGGACTCCGCGCCACCGAGCGCGCGCAGCACGGTCCGCGCGACCGACGGCGTCACCACGGGATCTTCGGCGAGGCGCCTGGTCACCACGTCGGACAGCCGGGGTGCGGACTCCGAGGAGCCGCCGACCTGGACGGCATCGGAATCCGGGCGCATGCGAAAACCCCCCTCACCATGGAGCCGCCACGTCCTCCGGCCCCGTGCACGGCAGCATTGTCGAAGCTGTGCGAAACGCTACCCGATGCCGCCGAATTCGCCCACAGGGCCGGCGCGAATCTGCCCGCGGGGATGGATATGGCCATCGAAACGGCTCGGCCCCGCCTCGATGTCCACCCCTCGCCAACCCCGGCGGGCAGCTCGATGGTGTCCACACCCGTTCCGGGTGGCTCGGTCCAGCCGAACAGCACAGAATGCCAGAGTGCATTGATCGACGCAAGATCATCTCGGCCGGCGAATGTGCCGCTGAGACAGGAATTTCCGTGCACCAGCACCGTCGGGGGCGACATTTGTCGGTGGTCTGCGGTAGAAATCCGGTCAACCGAGGAACGGGGAAGGCGATGAGGCACCATCGAGCCGCACAATGACGACGCCGTGGACCGAAGACCAGGTCACGGCGCTCGCACCGGACGCGAACGTGCTGTCCGCGGCGCGGAAACTCGCGGGCCGTCGGCGCGATGCCGGGCAGCACGAGGCCGCGCTGTGGGGGCGGTATTCGGGCAGCGGCGCCACGCCGTACCAGACCATCATCGATCTGTCCGGTCCCGCCTACAGTTGCTCGTGCCCCAGCCGCAAGTTTCCGTGCAAGCACGCGTTGTCGCTGTTGCTGTCCTGGGCAGCGGGCGAGGTTCCCGTGGTCGCCCAGACCGCGAGCTTCGCCGCGGCCTGGCTCGGCGGCCGGGCCGGGCGGGCGGCGGCCCGGGTCGGACCACGCATCCACACACCGAATCCAGCCACCGCCGAACAGCGCAGGATGCGGGTCACCGCGGGGTTGGCGGAACTGGATATCTGGCTCGGTGACCAGGTACGCACCGGGTTGGCACAGACCGACCGCTCGTTCCACGCCTTCGAGTCCATCGCCGCGAGGATGGTCGACGCGCAAGCGCCCGGCATCGCCTCGGCCCTGCGCGGGCTGGCGACGACGATGGCCACCAGGGCCGACTGGCCCGATGTCGTGCTGCGCGAATACGCGCGGATACACCTACTCGTCGCCGCGCACCGGCAGCTCGACGACTTGTCGCCGGCGTTGCGCGCCAGCATCCGCACCCATATCGGCTACCCGACCCCGGCAGAGTTGGTGCGCGCCGAGCCCGCGGTGCGGGACCGCTGGATGGTGTTCGGTCGACAGATCTCGGCCGACGAGCGGCTCTACACCAGGCGCACCTGGCTGTACGGGCGCGTCCACAGACGGTGGGGGCTGATCATCGACCACTCCTTCGGCTCCCCGAGCTTCCCCGCCGATCTCCCCGCGCTCGGTGAGCTGGCCGACGCCGAGCTGCACTACTATCCGGGCGCCGCACCGCTGCGCGCGCTGTGGGGCGAGCAGTACGGCGCCGCCGAACCGTTCACGACACTGCCCGTCGATCCGGACCGGCCGCACACGATCGCCACCGCGCTGGCCGCCCACGCCACCGCGCTCGGCTGCGACCCGTGGCTGCGCACCTGGCCGATGCTGCTGGTCGATGTGGTTCCCACGCGGACCGCCGAGGGCTGGTACGTCACCGAATCCGATGGCACGGCGCTGCCGATCACAGGTACCGACCAGCCGTGGCGGCTGCTCGGCGTCTCCGGCGGCCACCCGGTCACGGTGGCCGCCGAATGGAGTACCGGCGGGCTGATTCCGATGTCGGTGTTCACCGCGGGCGAGGTCATCGACCTGATTGTGACGGACCGGGTCGGCCGCAGCACGCCGAATTCACTTGCCGCGCGGACCTCCGGCACCGATCTCACCTCCGTCGCGCTGCTCGGCACCGCACGCCGGACCCCGGATCTCGACCTGCTCACGCCTCCGGTGGCGCGCGCCACGGCGCGGCTGTCGACCGATCCGGCGTTGCGGCTACTCGAATCCGCAGCGCTACAGGATGTTTTCGTCCGCGGCGGCATCTGCCCGTCCGCCGCGACCGCGCCCGAACCCGCGGCGGACGACAGCCGTCGCCGGTTGCCACGCGCGGCGGCGGCGCGCCTGGCCAGCCTGCTGGAGCAGCGATCGGTCTTTCTTCCCGAATGGTTCGACGCGGCAGCGCCGCACAACTATCGGGCCCCGGACGCGTTGAGCGGGCAACTGCTGGAGCACGCGACGATCGATGTCGGATTGCGCGAGCCGTTACTGCGTCTGGCCGGAATCCGAGGCAACTGGCTGGCGGCGTGGCGTCCGGAGTGGCAGAGCCTGGTGCGGCAGCCCGGCGTGCCCGATCGTGCCGAGGACACCTGGCGATTCGGTCAACCGCCCGAGCGACGCGACTGGCTCGCCGAACTCCGGCGACGCGACGCCGCCGTGGCCAGGGAGCGACTCACCGCGGCCTGGCCGACGGAATCCGGTCCGATCAAGGCGGAGCTGCTGGCAGTTTTCGCCGAGGGCATCGCGCCGGATGACGAACCACTACTGGAGGCAGCGCTGGACGATCGGCGTGCTGACGTGCGCCGTACCGCGGCCGCGCTCCTGGCGCTGCTGCCGGATTCGGCATTCGCGCGTCGTATGCGCGACCGAGCGCATGCGTGGGTACGCATCGAACACCGGTTTCGCCACACGAATCTCGTTCTCGCCCTGCCGGATACGATCGACGCCGCGACCCGGCGGGACGGGATCACCGATCGCACCGTCGAATTCAGCTACCGCTGGAACGGCGCGCCCGACAATGCGGCCGCTCGATTGCGGCAGCTGGTCGCGGCGACCCCGCTGACCCACTGGGCACGACTGCTCGATACGCCGGAGCGGGCGGTGCGCGCCTCGGTCGAGGACCGGTTTCGCCAACCGATCTTCGACGGGTGGGTGGATGCCGCACTGGCGCAGCAGGATTCGTCATGGGGACGGGCACTGTTCGAGGCGGGAGTGCCCACCGATCTGGCCATGTTGCGCCGGCGTGAGTTGTTCGCGCTGCTTCCGCTGTCCGACCGGACCGGGCATCTGACCCGGCTGGACGGCTCGTGGCTGTCCGAAATCGAGGCGCTGTTACCGGCGATGGGCCATCCGTGGCCGGAACCGTTGGCACAGCACCTGATCCTGTTGCTGTTCGAGCGGGCGCGGGCCGCGGCCCGCCGCCCGGACACGCATGGCACCGCACCGAACGCGCACCGATCGCTGCTCGCCGCGGCCGCCGTGCATCTTCCGGTCACCATCGCGGGCGCCGTCACCGGGGTGGCGCGCCGGTGCGCTGATCCCGCCTGGGAGAACGCCTTCGACCAGCTCGCCCATGACCTCAACCAGCGCTCGATGATGCTCGAGGAGTTGCAGTGACCACTACCGACCCGACGCCGGCGCTGCTGCGCCCGCATGCCGAGCAGGAGTACGCCGACGAACTGCGCGTACTCGCCGCAGCCGACGAACGGCCGAGGCCACCGTCGTGGCGGCTGTCGCCCTGGGCGGTGGTCACCTACCTGCTCGGCGGCACGCTCGACGACGGCACCGTGATCAGCCCGAAGTACGTCGGGCCGCGCCGGCTGATGGAGGTGGCGGTCGCGACGCTGGCCACCGATCGGGCGCTGCTGCTGCTCGGAGTGCCGGGAACTGCCAAAACGTGGGTCTCGGAACATCTTTCGGCGGCCATCAGCGGTGCGTCCACGTTGCTTGTCCAGGGCACCTCGGGCACCGCGGAGGAAGCGATCCGGTACGGCTGGAACTACGCCCGACTGCTCGCCGAAGGACCGACCGAGGGCGCGCTGGTGCCCTCACCCGTGCTGACCGCGATGCGCACCGGCGCCATCGCCAGAATCGAGGAGCTCACCCGCATCCCCTCCGACGTGCAGGACGCACTGATCACCGTGCTGTCGGAGAAGACGCTCCCGGTGCCGGAACTCGGCACGGAGGTGCAGGCCGCCAAAGGATTCAACGTCATCGCCACCGCCAACGACCGCGACCGCGGAGTCAACGACCTGTCCTCCGCGCTGCGCCGCCGGTTCAACACGGTGGTGCTTCCCCTGCCATCCAGCGAGGATGAAGAGGTCGCCATCGTCCGCAGACGGGTCGAGCAATTGGGGTCCGCCCTGGACCTTCCCCCCGTACCCGCCGCGGCGGAGCAGGTGCGGCGGGTGGTGCGGGTCTTCCGCGAACTGCGCTCCGGCAGCACGGCCGACGGGCGGACCAAGCTCAAATCTCCGTCGGGAACGCTGTCCACCGCCGAGGCGATCTCGGTGATCACCAACGGGATCGCGCTGTCGGCTCACTTCGGCGATGGAGTGTTGCGCGCCTCCGACATCGCGGGCGCCGTGCTCGGATCGGTGATCAAGGACCCGGTGGCCGACGCGGTGGTCTGGACCGAGTACCTGGAGGCCGTGGTCCGTGAACGACCGGACTGGTCGGATTTCTATCGAGCCTGCCGTGAGGTCACCGGGTGAGTTCCGGCACCGGCTCCGGGCCGGTGACCAGGGTGTTCGGCATTCGACACCACGGTCCCGGCTCGGCGCGCTCGCTGCGGCTCGCCTTGGCCGCCTTCGGTCCCGACATGATCCTCATCGAGGGGCCCGCGGACGCCGACCCACTGGTGGGCTATATCGCGGCCGACGGGATGACACCGCCGGTCGCGCTGCTGGCCTATGCGCCGAACACGCCGGCCAAAGCCGCATTCTGGCCGTACGCCCTCTTCTCGCCGGAGTGGCAGGCCCTCCGCCATGCCGTGCGCAACGATGTGCCCGTGCGATTCTGCGATCTGCCCGCGACCGTCGTGCTCGCCGCGGAGGACGAACCAGGAGACCGGTTCGATCCACTGACCGCCCTTGCCGAAGCGGGCGGCTACGACGATGCCGAGCGGTGGTGGGACGCGGTCGTCGAATCCGCACCCGACGCGGATGTGTTCGACGCCATCACCGAGGCGATGGCAGCGTTGCGGGAATCCGCCGAGCCGGCGGCGCCCGAACGCATGTCGGAGGCGGGCACCGCGGACCACCCGGCCGCGCAGGCCGAATCGACGAACGACCGAACGTCGCACAGCGAATACTCGCACGAGGCGAATTCGGTTGCCGAGGCACTCGCCGACACCGGCATCGGCCGACCGGCGCCGCCCGAGCCGATCATCATCGACGCGCACACGCTGCGGCGCGAAGCCCACATGCGACAGACCATGCGCAAGGCGCTCAGCGGCGGGGCGGTCCGACTGGCGGTGGTGTGCGGGGCGTGGCACGCGCCCGCACTGGCGGGCGAACTCGGTCCCGCCGCAGCCGATGCCCGGCTACTGAAAGGACTTCCGAAGACCAGAGCCCGACTCACCTGGGTGCCGTGGACGCACTCGCGGTTGGCCGCCACCTCCGGGTACGGCGCCGGCGTCACCTCGCCGGGCTGGTATTACCATCTGTTCACCGAGACCGAGCAGCCGATCGTCCGGTGGCTGACGAAGGTCGCCGGCGTGCTGCGCGCGCACGATCTGCCTGTATCCAGCGCACACATCATCGAATCCGTCCGGCTCGCGGACACCCTCGCCGCGCTGCGCGGCCGTCCGCTCGCGGGCCTGTCGGAAGTCACCGAGGCGACCCGCGCGGTGCTGTGCTCCGGCGACGAGACGATGCTGCGTCTGGTGACCGGCGAACTCGTCGTCGGCGAGGCGATCGGCAGTGTCCCCGCGGCGACCCCGACTGTGCCGCTGGCAGCGGACCTGCGCGCCACGATCCGCTCGTTGCGCATGAAACAGGAACCGCGGGCCCGCACCATCGACCTGGACCTGCGCGAAGACCGTCAGGTCGACCGGTCGCGGCTGCTGCACCGACTGCGCGTGCTCGACATCGGGTGGGGCACGCTCACCACGAGCGAGGTGCGCGCTACCGGCACCTTCCGGGAGACCTGGACGCTGCAATGGCGGCCCGAGTACGCCATTTCGATCATCGAGGCCTCGCGCTGGGGCACCACCGTTCGCCTGGCGGCCGAGGCGAAGATCCTCGATGCCGCGGGCCGGGCGCAGCGTACCGTCGGCGAACTCACCGCCGCGCTGGAGGCGGCCCTGCTCGCCGATCTCGGCGGCGCCACCGATGGCCTGATCGCCCGGCTGGAATCCGCCGCCGCGCTCGACCACGACGTCACCCACCTGCTCGCCGCCCTGCCCGGCTTGATCAGAACACTGCGATACGGCGACGTGCGTGGCACCGACACCAAGGCGCTCGGACACGTGGCCGACGAACTGCTGGTGCGCATTTGCGCGGGACTGCCCACCGCGGTGACGGCGCTGGATACCGACGCAGCCACCGAACTGCGCCGCCTGCTCGACGTGGCGCACACGGCCATCCACACCAGAGACGACAGCTGGGCAACCGACGCGTGGCTGGCCGCGCTGCGCCGTCTCGCCGACCGCGACGACGTCCATGGCGCGCTGGTGGGGCGGGCTGTCCGCCTGCTCGCCGACGCAGGTCGCATCGATGGCGCCGAGTCCGCCGGCAAGCTGGCCGCGGCCCTGTCGGTCGGCGCCACGACTGCGGCCAAGGCGGCATGGATCGATGGGTTCCTCGGCGGCCGCGGACTGCTACTGGTGCACGACCGAGAGTTGTTGCGACTGATCGACGATTGGCTGCGCGGACTCGACGACGACGCGTTCGTCGAGACGCTACCGCTGCTGCGCCGGACCTTCGGTGCGTTCGAATCGGGCGAACGACGGGCGATCGGGCAGGCGGTGCGCGACGGTGGGCGCGTCCGCACGGCAGCGGGCGCCACGGCGGGCATCGACCTGGAACGCGGAACGATCGCGGCGCGCACCGCGGCGCGGATCCTAGGGGTGACAGTGTGAACGCTATCGACGAAACACAGGCGCGGCGTTGGCGTTTGATGCTCGGCGCGGCGGCCGAGGACGGTCTCGGTGCCCTCGGATCCGCCGAGGATGCGGCCATGGACCGGGCGTTGTCGGCGCTGTACAACACCGCGGACGACCAGTCGCCGGGCAAGCGCACCGGCGGGCTACAGGGCTCGGCGCCACGGGTTGCCCGTTGGCTCGGCGATATTCGAGGCTACTTCCCCGGCACCGTCGTCGAAGTGATGCAGCGCGACGCCGTACAGCGGCTCAACCTCACCCAACTACTGCTGGAGCCGGAGTTGCTCGATGCGGTGGAACCGGACGTGCACCTGGTCGGCACCTTGCTGAGCCTCAACCGGGTCATGCCCGAAACCACCAAGGCGACCGCGCGCATGGTGGTGGCGACGGTGGTGCGCGAGATCGAACAGCGCATCGCCACACAGACTGTCGCCGCGGTCTCCGGTGCGCTGAACCGCGCGGCTCGGATCGCCCGCCCGCGACCTCGGGATATCGACTGGGACCGCACCATTCGCAAGAATCTCGCCACCTATCTACCCGAGCACCGCACGGTCGTGCCGGAACGCCTGATCGGCTACGGCCGTAGGTCGCAGGCTGTGCGACGCGACGTGGTGCTCGCCATCGACCAATCCGGATCGATGGCCACCAGCGTCGTATACGCGTCGGTCTTCGGCGCGGTGCTGGCGGCCGTTCGGTCGCTGCGGACATCGCTGGTCGTCTTCGATACCGAAATCGTCGATCTCACGGACAAACTCGACGATCCGGTGGAGGTGTTGTTCGGTACCCAACTAGGCGGTGGCACCGACATCAACCGGGCGCTGGCCTACTGCCAGTCGCTTGTCACCCGACCCGCCGACACGCTGTTCGTCCTCATCTCCGACCTGTACGAAGGCGGCATCCGCGACGACATGCTCCGCCGCGTCACCGCGATGAAGGAGTCCGGTGTCCAGATCGTGGTCCTGCTCGCCCTCTCCGACGACGGGGCTCCCGCCTTCGACCACGAGAATGCCGCTGCGCTCGCGGCCCTCGGCATTCCCGCGTTCGCCTGTACCCCCGACAAGTTTCCCGCACTGCTGGCCGTGGCCCTCGACCGCGGCGACGTCCGAGCATGGGCAGACGCGGAAGCCGCCCGCCGCTAGATGGGTTTTCCGGCGGTGACCGGCGACGGGGTGTCACGGGCGAGCGCAATTTATCCAGCCCGTGCAATTATTTACGATAATTCACTGTCGGGGCGATAAAATACGCCTTGGGTCCAGGCTTTCCTCCCAAAACCTGCCGCAGTCGGAACAAGGAGGCGATTCTCAGATGGCCAAGATTCTCTTCGTAATGACCGGATCGAGTTATTGGACGCTGAAGGACGGCACCCGGCATCCGACCGGCTACTGGGCTGAAGAGTTCGCGGCACCGTACAGCGCGCTCACCGGCACCGGCCACTCGGTGGTGGTGGCCACACCCGGCGGGGTTACGCCGTACGTCGATGTGATGAGCCTGCGTCCTTCGATGGCCGGCAGTGAACAAATCGCACTGGAACAGGAGAGCACCCTGCGCGCCGCCGAGGAATTGCGGCGGCCGATCGAACTGGCGGATGTCCGCTTGGAGGACTACGACGCCGTCTACTACCCCGGCGGCCACGGTCCGATGGAAGATCTCTGCGTCAACGCCGACTCGGGGCGGCTGCTGATCGCGGCGCTCGCGTCCGGCAAGCCCCTCGCCATCGTCTGCCACGCGCCGGTCGCGCTGCTGGCCACCCGGGTGAGGGGCGACTCACCCTTCATCGGCTATCAGGTCACGGGGTACACCAACGATGAGGAGAACGCCGTCGGACTCGCCGTCAAGGCCCGGTGGCTGCTGGAGGACGAACTGCGCAACATGGGCCTCAACTTCAGCCGTGGCGAAATCTGGAAGCCGTACACGGTGGTGGACCGCAACCTCTACACCGGGCAGAACCCCGCTTCGGCCGCGCCGCTGGCGCAGAAACTGCTCGAGGTACTGCATTAGTCGACCGCGTCGCGGTCGAAAGATACGCACGCCTCGCACGGGAGCCGCACAGTGGGCGCATGCGCGTGGCGGTCTGCGCACCGACGAGTGTTGTGTCCGACACACGAGCAGACGCGCACACCGCCTACCTGCGTCGGGAAGTCGCGCCTACCAGTCATCGGCGGCACGCAGTGGACTCGCCTCGACCGGGCGGGTTTGACTGAACCGGCCCACGCCGTACCCAAAGGAAACGCCCGACGTCGTCGCCAGAGCGGTTCGACAGTGGCCGCTTCTAGGTGGGTGCGGTAGCAGCCAGCACTGCTCTTGGCCCAGTTCCAGATTTCGAAAGCAGGTGTTCCGCAATGAGTTCCATCCCGCGAGTCGCCCTGGGGAGCGGCATATCCCACTGCATCCGCACCGCCGGGTGGGTCCGATGAACCACAAGGCGGAGAACGAAGCCATCCTGCGTGGCGTATTGGACCGATGGCGGGCCGCCGTCGACGCGCACGAACCCGAGCGGGTGGCGGCGAATTTCACCGGGGACGCGATTTTCCAGGGCCTGCACCCGTATACCGTCGGACGCGAAGGCATCGCCGAGTACTACGACTCGCAACCTCTCGGCATGACTGCCGAGTATCGAATTCTGGAAACCCGCCGACTGGCCGACGATCTTGTACTCGGTTATCTGGCCGTCGATTTTTCCTTCACCGATCGACCGACAATTTCGGTAAATCTCAGTGTACTGGTGACCGACTGGCCGCACGGTGGCAGAATCACCCATTATCAGGTGTCCAAGTTGGATTGAAACGATTGAAAAAGGTGAGGGACCGACACCACGGCCGCAGCGGACCGTTCAGCACTTTCCGTTGGCAGTCCGGCCGACAACCGGTCAGAGCTTTGTCCAGGAATCGGTATCACGCCACTGTGGATCGCGGCGAGACCGGACCTCGAGACGGACGGAGCAAGGATGACGCACACCTATGCTGTCGACGACCTCGCGGAGTTCGTAGTGGCCGCCGAATCGGCCGATGTGTCCGAACACAGCCTGCCGACGCTGAAACGTAACGTGCTCGATAGCCTCGCTTGCGCGCTCGGCGCGATCGACGGCGAACTGATCCCTGGCGTCCGTGCCCACGCCGAACAATTCAGCAGCCGTCCGACCTCGACCTTCATCAGTGGCGGGCGGGCATCGGTCGACCAGGCGGCGTTCTTCAACTCGGTCCTGGTGCGCTATCCCGATCTCCTGGACACCTATCTGACTCCCGGCGGATTGTGTCATCCGGCCGACAACTTCGGCGCCATCCTCGCGGTGGCCGAACATGTCGACGCCAGCGGGGCGGACTTCCTGCTCGCTCTCGCGATCGCCTACGAGATCCAGTGTCGATTCAGCGCGCATGTTCCGGTGATGGCCCACGGCCTCAATCACGCGCTGCAGTTGGCCATGTCGGTCGCCGCCGGCTCGGCCAAGTTGCTCGAACTCGACGCGGCACGCACCGCGGATGCCATCGCTGCGTCGACCGTGGACAACGTTTCCCTGGCCGCCGTGCACACCGAACCGGTCTCGACCTGGAAAGGCGTGTCGCCCGCCAATACCGCGATGCGCGCGGTTTACACCACCTTCCTTGCCCAGCGCGGCGTCACCGGACCGAAGTCGCTGTTCGAAGGCCCTTATGGCCTGAACCAGTTGTTCGATCAGCCGATCGACTTCCACACCGGCGACCGCTCGCTCAATGCTGTCGAGCAGACCTACCTCAAGCAGTACTGCTCGTTGATCCACGGTCAGGCCATCATTGACGCGACACTCGCCATTCGCGACGAGCACGGCCTCAGCGGGGTCGATGTCGCCCGAGCCACCCTCGAGGTCTTCCAAGGCGCCTACGAATTCGCGGGCGGCGGTCACTACGGCGACAAAGACCACCCGTGGACCAAGGAACAAGGCGACTACGACCTGAAGTACCTCACCGCGGTCGCGTTGCTCGATGGGCAGGTCGGCCCCGAGCAGACGAGGACCCAGCGGGTCCGCCGCACCGACGTCCAGGATCTGCTGCGGCGCGTGGACGTGGTCGCCGCGCCGGACCTGACCGCGGAATACCCGAAACGGACCGCCGCGCGCGTGCACATCGTTCTGCACGACGGCCGGGAATTCCACCGTGAACAGGCGGACTTCGAGGGATCACCGACGCGACCGATGTCGTGGGATCGGGTCGTAGACAAATTCCACTGGCTCGGTGAACCGTTCGCCGACTCCGGATTGCGTGAGCAGATCATCGCCGCGGTGCACCACCTGGATCAGATCCCCACCACCGAACTGACCGGACTACTCGGCGCCGTGAGCCCGCAAGCGCAGCGCTCGCGCACCAGGCAACGGATGTGACCGCTGCCCGCGGCCGCTGAAGCGGCCACACCACCGGTTACGCCGGTTGCCAACCACTCGACAATCGCGGATGCGGGGGAATGAGTTTGGCCCAGAATTCGTGGCGCACCGCGTCCCACAGTTTCG
Organism: Nocardia sp. NPDC049190; assembly: GCF_040648115.1. Classification (NCBI taxonomy): domain Bacteria; kingdom Bacillati; phylum Actinomycetota; class Actinomycetes; order Mycobacteriales; family Nocardiaceae; genus Nocardia; species Nocardia sp. NPDC049190. The sequence continues at coordinate 2,488 of NZ_JBEZDE010000029.1, read as the reverse complement.
CCAGTTCTGGAAGCAGTTCGCGAGCCTGCGCCAGATCCGGATAGTGATCCGGACCGAAGGACGCGACCGGGGAAGCGTCACACGAGTTGACGGCGAGGATGGCGATCAGATGGTGCTCGATCAAGCGCCACGTCACCCGCACGCCATCGACTTCGGTTCGACGCACGTCATCCAGCTCCGAGGCCCCCCGGTCGGCATCGACGGCTCGCGCCTTGGTCCATCGAGCGTGTAGTCGAGACCGGGGGCCGTGCCGCAAACTCGCGCCCTCGCCGGCGTGCTGTCGCGATCGCTGTGGATTCAGCTTGTCGAGCACAGTGCGTGTGAGTGTCGACCGACGATATCCGGTCACATCGTCCCGTTCGGCCCTCGCGAACTGGGCGCGATGGTCGACAACGTGGTCGCGTGACATCAGCACTCCCTCCTTTTCCCTGAAATCCCGCACTCGATTCAAGCCCGGCGGAATAGCGGAGTCCAGGACGAAGCTCCTACCTGTGATCAGCCGGACTTCGCACCGGCATCGTGCTGATCGCCGCTACTGAGCGCAGCACGGAACGGATCGTCGGAAGGTACCCACCATCGATCGATCGGCGGGCGGGGCCAGCGGTGGCTGCCGGCGAGGGTGAGCAGCGATTCGACGGCGTGCCGAACACTGCCGCGATCGTCATCGGAGCGGTGCAGCAATGACCACGTCCACAACGGAATCGGGTCGGCGACCGGGCGATGCCGGAGGCTGGGCGGCGGGACGGCGGTGTGCCGTTTGGGCGAGGCGAGAACCGGTGCGTTGATATCGCGGACATGCGCATAGAAGGCTTCGCCCGACACCCCGCCGTCATCGATCTTCGCGATGCTCGCGCCCACCTGGGTGGCGAATTCGAAAGCGAACCGGTGCCAGGACGACCAGGCCCAATCGTCGCTGTCGATCAGCACGGTGACGTTGGCGGCAGGCACCGTCTCGACCGCACTGACCCCGGGGCAGACCGCCTGAAGGGGTTCCGCGCGCATCAGATGCGCGCTGAGGCCGCGTGCCTCGGCGTCCTGCGCACTGGTCCAAGCCAGCGCGAGGTCGAGGCTGCCTTCGGCCACACGGCCGACCTGCACGTGCGATGGCAACACCCAGTCGTCGATGAGCAGGGACACTGTCGGGCCGATACACGCGATGACGTCGTCCGGGAGCCAACTGACGTAGCCCAGCCGCAGTGGTATGGCTTCGGCCGCCCGGTGGCGGACCCGTTGCCGTGCGTCCGCGGCGATGGCGAGGATCTGGCGCGCGTCCTCGAGCAGCGACCGTCCGGCTTCGGTCAGTTGGACGCTGCGACGGTCGCGGCCGAACAGCTGCGCCCCGAGGTCCCGCTCCAGGGCGATGATCTGCTGGGACAACGCGGGGCCGGAGATGTGCAGCCGCGCGGCGGCGCGGCCGAAATGAAGCTCCTCGGCGACGGCGACGAAGTACCGCAGCTGCCGTAGTTCCATAAGTCGAGCTTAGGCGCTTCTGCTCGGCCGACGCGGTCGCGTGGCACGCCGACCAGCCCATGGTTCGGTATCCACCGCGAGCGGACCTGAGCGAAGTACCTGCGTTACGAAGCAGCACCTACCAGTCATCGGAGACAGGTCGTGGACGTGTCGCCACCGCGTGGTGTTCGCTGAATGGGAGCCGCCAGGTGGGGAAGAGAATTCGGCGAATTCACGCTCCCGCGCCGATCGGCCGCGGTGACGACGACGTCACCATCTCACGCCTGTTCCCGACAAGGACGTCGGTATGGCCGCCAGCGATGTCGGCCACAGGCGGGCGACTCGGTCTTGATCCGGCCCATGCGGCAGCGCGATCAAGGCCATGGGCCAGGGCCGGGTTCAGTGCCGCACTGCGCTGCGAAGCCGATCGCGAGTGCTGTGGCGATGTCGCCGAGGTCCTTCTGGAATCTTTCCGTGCCGAGTCGGATACCGGACTCGAGGGCGGCTGCCGCGATGATGTCGTTGGGGTGGGCGAAGGGCCACAGACCGGCCACGGTAATGATGAGGGCTCGGCCGAACCCCGTGGCGGCGGTCTCGGTCAGAAGGGGCGCGACACGGAGGGTGAGCTCGACGAGACGATCGTTGAGTCCATAAGCACGCTGCTTGAACGATCGTGCGGTCGCGAAGGACACGTTGGTTTCCAACTCGATCGACGTGGCCGCGAACAGGTCGCACAGCACCGGCCTGCTGCTCAGCGTTTCTGCGAGCACGGCCGCCAGACGACGTGCCTGGCTGCCGGCGTCATCGGCAGTGGCGTCGTGTTCGGCCTGGATGTCGACCGCGAGATGGTCGAGCCACGATTCCCATTCCTCCAGCAATAGTTCGAGGAACACAGCTTCTCTGCTGTCGAAGTAACGCAGCACACGTTACTCGTCACGACTGCGCCGGCGCCGGCGCCGGCGCCGCCGACGGCTGCGGCTGCGGCTGCGGCTGCGGCTGCGGCTGCGGCTGCGGCTGCGGCTGCGGATGAGGCTGCGGC